>NZ_JBSGUP010000598.1:0-5113 GCF_053607985.1 Streptomyces sp. NPDC055078 | reverse complement strand
CGGGCGGCGGACGCGGCCCGGCTGCTCGCGGTGTCCGACGCCCGGATTCCGCCCGGTCACTTCGCACGGGAGCACGAGCGCGAGTGCCGGGCGGGCGTCGAGGCCGCCGTCCGCGCCGTGCTCGGCGACAGCGCGTACGACGCCCGGTACGCCGAGGGCGGCGGCCTCACCCTCGAAGAGGCCACCGCCCTCTTCTGAACCGGGCCCGTCCGGGCCGCGTCCGTTCGCACCGGGCCCGCCCGGACCCGGCCCGTCCGGACCCCGTGCGTCCGAATCCTGCCCGGTTGAACCCGGTCCGGTTGAACCCCCGTCCGGACCCGGCCCGGTTGAACCCGGCCCGTCCGGACCCGGCCCGCGCACCCGGGTCAGGTCTTCTTGCGGAACTTGGCGACCGCCAGCGGCGCCGTGACCAGGGTGATCGCCGCGGTCCAGCCGAGGGTCATCCAGACGGAACCGGCCAGCTCGCCGCCGTTGATCAGCGCCCGCGCCGCGTCCGCCAGATTGGACAGCGGGTTGTAGTCGGTGAAGGACTCCAGCCAGCCGGGCATCGTCGTGGGCGGAGCGAAGATGGAGGAGCCGAACTGGAGCGGCATCAGCACCAGCATGGCCACTCCCTGGACCGCCTGAGGCGTCTTCATCGACAGACCGAGCAGGATGAAGATCCACATCAGGGAGGCGCCGAACAGGACGGAGAGACCCATCGCCGCGAACAGCTCAAGCACCGAGGTCTTGATCTCCAGGCCGAGCAGAAAGCCCATGCCCAGCAGGATCGCCATGGCGATCAGCATCCGGCCGACCTCGACGACGATCTTGGCGATGAGCACCGACGACCGGGCGATCGGCATGGACCGGAAGCGGTCCATCACCCCCTTCTTGAAGTCGTCGTTGACACCCGTCCCGACGGCCATGGCGATGTTCATGCCCATCATCGCCATCAGGCCGGGGATCACGTAGTTGACGTACGCCTCCTGGTTGCCCTTGCCGGAGATCGCGCCGCCGAAGACGTACACGAACAGCAGCGTGAAGATGATGGGCATCAGCAGGACGTCGAACATCGACTCGGGGTCCTGCTTGATCTGCAGGGCGTTGCGGCGTGCCAGCGCGCTGATGTGCCGCAGATTGCCCCGCAGCCCGATCCGGCCCTCACCGGACAGGGCGCGCTCGGTGGCGGGGGCCGGATCGGACGGGGGAGCGGCGGCGGGCGCCGGACGGGTCGTGGCGCTCATGCGGCGACCTCCTCGGGAATCGTGCCGGAGGTCGCCGACGGCTCGGTCTTCTCCCCGGTGATGGCCAGAAACACCTCGTCCAGGCTGGGCAGATGCGTACCTATGTGCGCGATGCCGAAGCCGTGCGAGGCCAGTACGCCGACGACGGCCGTCAGCTGTTCGTCGGAGAGGATCGGCACATACAGCAGACCCTCGTCGGGTACGGCGTTCGCCCCGCCGATTCCGTCGAGACCCGCGTCACGGATGGCGCGGGCCATCGCGGGCAGCTGCTCCGGGTCGCTGGGCCTGATCTGGAGGGTGCGTCCGCCGACCTTCGCCTTGAGCTGGTCCACCTCGCCACTGGCGATGACCCTGCCCTTGTCGATCACGGTCAGCTCTCGGGCGAGCTGTTCCGCCTCCTCCATGTACTGGGTGGTGAGCAGCACGGTCACCCCCTCCGTGACCATCCGCCGCACCTCGTCCCAGACCTCGTTGCGGGTCCGGGGGTCGAGCCCGGTCGTCGGCTCGTCCAGATAGAGCACAGCGGGCTGCCCGATCATCGAGGCCGCGAGGTCGAGGCGGCGGCGCATCCCGCCGGAGTACTGCATCACGGGCCGCTTGGCGGCGTCGGTGAGGGAGAAGCGCTCCAGCATCTCGTCGGCGCGGCGGCGGGCGCGGGCGCGCGGCAGATCGAGCAGCCGCCCGATCATGTACAGGTTCTCCCAGCCGGACAGCTTCTCGTCGACCGACGCGTACTGCCCGGTCAGTCCGATGGTGCGGCGGAGCTGCCGAGGCTGGCGCACCACGTCGTAACCCGCGACGCTGGCGGTGCCCGCGTCGGGCACGACCAGAGTGGACAGGCAGCGTACGAGGGTGGTCTTGCCTGCTCCGTTGGGGCCCAGGACCCCGAGGACGGTGCCTTCGCGGACATCCAGGTCCACCCCGTCCAGCGCCTTGGTCTCGCCGTAGTGCTTGACCAGCCCCCGCACCTGAATGGCGATGGCACCGCCGCCGGGGCCCTTGTCGATTCGGTTCATGCCGTCCACCCTGCACGCCCGCACCGACAGCCCGCCGACAGTTCGCCGACAGCAGGGAGAACGGAAGCCGGACAAACCAGAAGACAGCGGACAGACGGCGGAGACGACCGACACACAGCGGACGGACAACCGACAGCCCGCCGACGGGGGAAGATCGGCGGGCTGTCGTCTGTGCCGGGAGTGGTCAGTGGGTCGTGAGCTGGTCGTGGGCTGGTCGTGAGCCGCTCGTGGGCCGCTCGTGGGCCGGGGGGCCCGGGAACTCAGTGGAAGGTGTGCTCCTCCTGCGGGAACGCGCCGCCTACGACATCGTCGGCGAACGCCTTCGCCGCGTCACCGAGTGTCCGGCGTAGATCGGCGTACTGCTTGGTGAAGCGCGGCACCCTGCCGCCGGTCAGGCCCGCCATATCGGTCCATACGAGCACCTGGGCGTCCGTGTCCGGACCCGCGCCGATACCGATGGTCGGGATGTGCAGTTGGCGGGTGACCTCGGCGGCCAGCTCGGCGGGGACCAGCTCCAGGACGACGGCGAACGCGCCCGCGTCCTGTGCGGTCTTCGCGTCGTGCAGCAGTTGGTGGGCGGCCTCGTCGCCGCGGCCCTGCACCCGGTAGCCCATGGTGTTCACGGACTGCGGGGTCAGACCGAGGTGCGACATCACCGGAATGCCGGAGCGGATGATCAGCTCGGTCTGCGGCAGCGAGCGCTCGCCGCCCTCCAGCTTGACCGCGCCGACACCCGCCTCCTTGACCAGCCGGGTGGCGTTGCGCAGGGCCTGCACGGGGCCCTCCTGGTACGAGCCGAAGGGCAGATCGCCGACGACCAGGGCCCGGCTGGTGCCCCGTACGACGGCCGCGGACAGCAGCGTCATCTCGTCCATGGTGACCGGCACGGTGGTGTCGTATCCGAGATGGGTGTTGCCCATGGAGTCGCCGACGAGCACGACCGGGATACCGGCGTCGTCGAAGACGGACGCGGTCATCGCGTCATAGGCGGTGAGCATCGGCCATTTCTCGCCGCGCTCCTTGGCGGCGGCGATGTCATGGACGGTGATGCGGCGGGTTCCCTTCCCTCCGTACAGCGCCTTGCTGTCGGCGGGGCTGCTGTCGGTGGGCTTCGGGGCAGCCTGAAGCGTCATGGCTAACGGCTCCTTACGTCATCTCGAGGCGCCCTGACGGCGTCCCCGGATCACCCCATGGTGGCACTTCGTGCCGCTTCCGGGGAAGAGGGGGCACCCGGCCGGGCCCCGGGACCCTTCCCGGACCGGCCCGATTCCGGCCCGGGGCGGGGGCGTGAGCGGGGACGCAAGCGGGGATACGGGCGGGGGTGCGGCCGGGGCAACGGGACCGCCCGGGCGGCGGTGCGGGCGCGGCGGGAAACGGCGGCCGGGAAACGGCGGCCGGGAATCGCCGGGGACGCGTCGGCGAAGAATCGTTATACGAGACGGTGCCGTATCGGAATGTGGCTAGGGTGTGCGCCATGCCGACCACGCCGGGCGCCCCGGGCCCTGCCGAACCCCGCGTCCCCGAGGCCGTCCACCGCCGCCGGTGGGCGATCCTCACGGTTCTGATGTTCAGCCTGCTCATCGTCGTCCTGGACAACTCGATCCTGAACGTCGCGGTGAAGACTATCGCCTCCCCCGCGCCCGCCGGGGTCGGAGCCACCCAGGGCCAGCTTGAGTGGGCGATCAACTCCTACACCCTCGTCTTCGCCGGACTCCTCTTCACCGCCGGACTGCTCGGCGACCGGATCGGCCGCAAGAAGGTTCTGCTCTTCGGGATCGCCGTCTTCGGCGCCGGTTCGGCGCTCGCCGCGTTCTCCGCGACTCCGGGCGAACTCATCGCCTACCGCGCGGTGATGGGCTTCGGCGCGGCCTTTGTGATGCCCGCCACGCTCGCCGTCCTGATGCATGTCTTCGAACGCGAGGAGCAGGCCAGGGCCATAGGGATCTGGTCGGGCAGTGTCGGTATCGCCATCGTCGTCGGCCCGATCACCGGCGGCTTCCTGCTGGAGCACTTCTGGTGGGGCTCGATCTTCCTGGTCAACGTCCCCGTCGTGATCGTCGCCCTGGCCGGGATGGCCGTCCTCGTCCCCGACTCCCGCGACCCCGCGCCGGGCCGGATGGACCCCGCCGGGGTGCTGCTCTCCATCGTCGGCCTGGTGCTGCTGGTGTACGGGATCATCCGCGGCGGCGAACTCGCCGACTTCACCGCCGCCTCCGTGCTGCTGCCGCTCTTCGGCGGTGCCGCCGTCCTCGCGGGCTTCGTCGTGCACGAGCGGCGGGCCGCCCACCCGGCCATCGACATGTCGTACTTCACCCGCCCCGCCTTCGCCGCGGCCGTCGCCGCCACCGCGCTGGTCTTCTTCGCGCTGATGGGTGTGACGTTCTTCTCGGCCTTCTACCTCCAGAGCGTCCGAGGCCACAGCGCGCTGGAGGCCGGACTGCTTCTGCTGCCCCTGGCCGCGGCCCAGATCGTGCTCGCGCCCCGCGCCCGGCTCGTCGTCGACCGCTACGGCGCCCGCGCGGTCTGTACGGCGGGACTGCTGATGGTCGCAGCCGGGCTGGCCGCCTTCGCCTTCTTCGACACCTCGACACCGCTGTGGGTGCTGGAGGCCGCCCTCCTCGTCCAGGGTGTCGGCATGGCGCACATCATGCCGCCCGTCACCGTGTCGGTGATGCAGTCGCTGCCCCGGGAGAAGGCCGGTTCCGGCTCGGCGGTCAGCAACACCTTCCGCCAGGTCGGCGGGGCGCTGGGCGTCGCCGTACTGGGCTCGCTGCTCTCCACCCGCTACCAGCGGGAGATCGAGGGACACCTCTCCGGCCTGCCGGACGGCCTCCGGCGGACCGCCGGGGAGTCCATCGAGGGGACCCTCGC
>NZ_JBSGUP010000597.1:0-5119 GCF_053607985.1 Streptomyces sp. NPDC055078 | reverse complement strand
CCGCCACCCCGGCCGTATCGCCCTGCGCGACGGCGACAGGTCCCTGACATACGCCGAGGTCCACGACCGCGCGCTGCGGCTCGCGGGCGGGCTCCGCGCCCACGGGATCGGACCGGGCGACACGGTCGCGCTCCATCTGCCGAACTCGCTGTGGCTGCCGGTCGTCTACTTCGGGATTCTGTGTTCCGGCGCCACGGCCGCCGCCCTCAATCCCGCCCAGCCGACGGCGATGGTACGCAGGCAACTGGCCGACCTGGGTGCCGCCGCCGTCGTCACCCACCCCTCGTGCGCGCCCCGCCTCGTCGCCGCCGGTACCGAGGGCATGCGCCTGGTGGCCTGGGCGGCTGAGACCGCCGTCGCTCCGGCGGGCCCGGACGGCGCGGTGCCGCCCGGTTCGGTCCCGCTGACCGAACTGCTGGCCGCGGAGCCGCTGACCGGCTACGCGGTACCTCCGGAGACCGTGGCCCACCTCCAGCTCACCGGCGGCACCACCGGAGTGGCCAAGGGCGTCCGGATCCCGCACAGCGCTCTGGTCGCCCACACCGTGCAGATCGCCGCCTGGCGGGCGGGGTGTCTGACGCGACCCGACGGACACGGGGGCCTCACCCCCGAACCCGTGCCGGACGCCACCGAGCACTACCCGCTGCACCCGGGGGACACCACCGCGCTCACCGTCGCCCCGATGTTCCACGGCCTCGCCCTGGTCGGCCATGTCTTCAACACCATGATGGGCGCGACCGTGGTCATGAGCCCCCGCTTCGACCCGGAGTCCTATCTGGCGGGCATCGAGGAGCACCGGGTGTCGTATCTCGTCGGGACCCCGTCCTTCTACCACGCGCTGCTGCTCGCCCCCGGCCTCGATACGTACGACCTCTCCTCGGTCCGCCTGCTCGTCACCGGGGGCGGCCCGATCGACGCCTCCACCCTGGCCCGGCTGCGCGCGCGGTTCACCGAGGGCATGGTCGTGGAGGGGTACGGGCTCAGCGAGGCGACCTCGGCCCTGGTCCTCAACATCGCGAACCGGGGGGGTGACGGGCCCGCCCGGCTCGGTCGGGGTGCCCGTCTTCGACACCGAGGTACAGATCCGGGCCGCCGACGGCGAGACCGTGCTGCCCGCGGGTGAGAAGGGCGAGATCTGGGCCCGTGGCCCGCAGATCGCCGACGGTTATCACGACGACCCGGTGCGGACCGCCGAGCAGTTCCGCGACGGGTGGCTGCGCACCGGAGACCTGGCCTGGCGGGACGAGGACGGCTGGGTGTTCCTGGCCGGGCGGGAGAAGGACATGCTCATCTACAAGGGCTACAACGTCTACCCCCACCTGCTGGAGGAGATCCTCGGCACACACCCGGCGGTCGCCCAGTCCTCCGTGGTCGGCGCGGCGAAGGAGGGCGTCGGGGAAATACCGGTCGCGTTCGTGATCACACGCCCTGGGGCCGACAAGGCCCCCGGGCTCGCCGACGCGCTGATGGCCTATGTGGCCGAGCGCGTCGCGCCGTACCACCGGGTCCGGGAACTCCACCTGGTGGACGCGCTGCCCGTCTCCCCGACCGGCAAGGTGCTCAAGCGGGAGCTGCGGGCCCGCCTTGACCGGCCGTCCCCCTGACCGGCCGTCCCCTGACGGGCCGGGTCCGACACCGGGCCGGTCCAAACATGTGAAGTCATGTTCAAGGATCCCTTGGGGCTCTCCCGGCAGCGTCGACGTGCCCCCGGTCTTCGGCAAAGAGGCCGGAACACATCGCGCATCGGGGAAGCGGCACAGCGGTCGGCTCTTGACATCAATCGAGCTTAAGTGAATAGTCGTTTTGAATAGGAGAGGCTACGGGGCCTCCAGCGGGGGACTCTCGGCAGACACCCCGTGCGCGGCCGGCCGCTCACGGGGGAGCCCGGCCGCCGTGCGGTGAACCGTGGCCGGGCCGCTGCGGCCCCAGAAGGAGTGACCGCCCGGAGCGCCAGGCGCGCGAGGGGCGGAACCCACCAACCACCAGGAGAAGCTGATATGACACAGCGCACCTTCGTCATCGGTGTGGGCATGACGAAATTCGAGAAGCCGGGGGCCCGGGACTGGGACTACCCGGACATGGGGCGCGAGGCCGGCCAGGCTGCCCTGGACGACGCCGGGATCGCGTACGACCTGGTCGAGCGGGCCTTCGGCAGCTATGTCCACGGCGACTCCTGCTATGGCAACCGCGCCCTGTACGAGCTGGGAATGACCGGCATCCCGATCGTCAATGTCAACAACAACTGCGCGTCCGGTGTGTCCGGCCTGTTCCTGGCGCGGGAAGCCGTCAAGTACGGCCAGGCGGACTGTGTGATGGCCGTGGGCTTCGAGAAGATGTCCGCCGGCAGCATCCCGCAGGTCTTCCAGGGCCGCCCGTCACCGCTGCGCAAGCAGATCAAGGCGATGTGGACCAAGCGCGGCCGGGTCGACACCCCGATCGCCCCGCAGATGTTCGCCAACGCGGCCAAGGAACACATGGAGAAGTACGGCACCACGGTCGAGACCTGGGCGGCCGTCTCCGTGAAGAACTACGGCCACGCGGTGAACAACCCGCGTTCGCAGTTCCAGACGGCCCGCACCGCCGAGGAGGTCATGGCCTCCCCGATGGCCAGCGACCCGCTGACCCGCATGATGTGCTGCCCCACATCCGACGGCGGCGCCTCGGCGATCGTGGCCAGTGAGCGCTTCGTCGACCAGCACGGTCTGCGGGACCGGGCCGTCGAGATCTCGGCGATGGCCATGACGACCGACACGCCCGACACCTTCGACGGCAGCGACCGGGGCATCATCGGCTGGCACATGAACCGGCGGGTCGCCCGGCAGGTCTACGAGGAGTCCGGCCTCGGCCCCGAGGACGTCCAGGTGGTCGAGCTGCACGACTGCTTCGCGCCCGCCGAAGTCCTGCTCTACGAGGCGCTGGGCCTGTGCCCCGAGGGCAAGGGCGGCGACCTGCTGATGTCAGGAGCCACCACCTACGGCGGCCAGTGGGTGGTCAACCCCTCCGGCGGGCTGCTCACCAAGGGCCACCCCCTCGGCGCCACCGGCCTCGCCCAGTGCGCCGAACTCACCTGGCAGCTGCGCGGCGAAGCCGACAAGCGCCAGGTCTCCGGGGCCACCGCGGCCCTTCAGCACAATCTCGGACTCGGCGGCGCCGGCGTCGCCGCCATCTACCGGAAGGCGAACTGACAACCATGGGAAAGCTTGACGGACGTGTCGCGGTGGTCACCGGCGCGGGCGCCGGACTCGGCCGCGCAGAGGCTCTGCTGCTGGCGGCCGAGGGTGCCAAGGTCGTCGTGAACGACATCAAGGGCGCGAAGGCCGTCGTCGGCGAGATCACCGAAGCCGGCGGCCAGGCGGTCGCGGTCGAGGGCAGCGTCGGCGACCTCGCGGTCGGCCAGGCGATGGTCGACGCCGCCGTGGAGACCTACGGCGATCTGCACATCATCGTGAACAACGCCGGATTCGTCCGGGACGCACTCCTGGTCAAGATGACCGAGGAGCAGTTCGACTCCATTCTTGAGGTGCACCTCAAGGGCACCTTCGCCCTCACCAGGGCCGCCGCCGTGTACTGGCGCGACCAGGCCAAGGCCGGGACCACCACCGACCGCTCGGTGGTCAACACCAGCTCCGGCGCCGGTCTGCACGGCAACCCGGGGCAGTTCAACTACTCGGCCGCGAAGGCGGGTTCCGCCATGATGGCGGTCACCGCGTCGGTCGAGCTGAAGCGCTTCGAGGTGCGGGCCAACGCCATCGCCCCGGTCGCGGCGACCGCTCCCGTGCTGGCCACCCCGGGCCTCGGCGAGGCCATCGCCAAGGCCGTCGAGGAGGGGGACGGCTTCGACCGCTTCGACCCGGCGAACATCGCGCCGCTCGTCGGCTATCTCGCCACCGCGGACTGCCCCTTCACCGGTCAGGTCTTCTCCGTCCACGGCGGTCATGTCGGCCTCTACCAGAGCTGGAGCATCGCCCACGAGGTGGACCGCGGCGAGCGCTGGACCGTCGACGGGCTGGCCACCGAGCTGTCCTCCTGGCCGACCCGGGTCAAGGTCAACCGCCAGCGCGTCCCCCTCTAGCAGTCAGGAGCAGCAGCCGTATGAGCTACACCATGCCGATCGAACTCGGCAAGATCCGCGAGTTCTCCCGCGCGGTCAAGAGCCGCCACCCGGCGCACAAGGGCGCCGCACCGGTCATCCCGCCGACCTTCCTGGTCAGCTCCCGCACCCTGTGGGAGCCGGCCGCCGAGTCCGGCATCGCCAAACTGGGCTTCGATATGCGCCGCATCCTGCACGGCGAGGAGGAGTACGTCTTCCACGGCCCGCTGCCGAGGGCGGGCCAGACCCTGACCTGTGAATCGAAGGTCGTCGAGACCTATGAGAAGCCGGGCAAGCGCGGTGGCAGCATGCGCTTCGGTGTCGTGGTGACCGAGTTCCGCGACGAGAGCGGGGCGCTGGTCGTCGAGGCGCGCAGCACGCTGGTCGAAACCGAGAAGGCACCCAAGAAGGACGAGGGCTGAACATGAGCGAGTCCGCGACCGCCGAGCGTATCGAGCCGGCGGTGGGCCAGGAGGCCGAGCCCCGCACCTACCCCAAACTGACCCGTACCGACTTCGTCAAGTACCAGGGCGCGTCAGGCGATTTCCATCCGCTGCACCACGACGAGCTGTTCGCGAAGGCCACGGGCTTTCCGTCGGTGTTCTCCGTGGGGATGCTCCAGGCCGGAATGCTCGCGACCTATGTGACCGACTGGCTCGGTGTGGAGACCCTGCGCCGTTTCAAGATCCGTTTCGCGGACCAGGTCTGGCCCGACGACGAACTGACCTGCACCGCCAAGGTCACCGCCGTGACCGACGAGCCCGGCGGCGGACGCCGGGTGACGGTCGATCTCCGCTGCGAGCGCCAGACCGGCTCCGCCGCGCTCAAGGGCGACGCCGAGTTCGTCCTTCCCTGACCCGCCCCCCGGCACCACCGGGGGAAGGCGCGGCCCGGCCGGCGAGCACACTCACCGGCGGGGCCGCGCCCGCGTCCCGGCAGCCGCTTGAGTGGCCGGGCCCGCTTGCCGGTAGGGCCTTGAGGGGCTGAGCCCGCTGTCCGGGGGTTGAGGGGCCGGGCCCGCTTCCCGGC
>NZ_JBSGUP010000596.1:0-5124 GCF_053607985.1 Streptomyces sp. NPDC055078 | reverse complement strand
ATACCGCCCCGCCGGCGTGTGCGGCGCGGGGTTCGGGGCGGAGCCCCGGGAATGGCCTGGGCCTCGCGGTCCAGGTGCGCAGGGGCCACCCGGGCGGGCCCCCGAGACACAGGGGCCACCCGGGCCCACCCCGGAGACGCGGCCTGGGCGCACCCGGGAGACGCGGTCCGGGCGGACCGGGACCGCGAGGCGTGAGGCGCGGGCGGCCCGCCCGTACGCGCCCTCGCCCTCCACCCCTCACGCGCCCTCCGAATCGGTGACAGCGCAGGTGAGTTCCCCCACAACCCCCCACTCTGGAGGAGCGGCCACCCCTTTCGCGCTTTACGCTCGACGGACCGCACGACCCACCCCCCCCAGCCCTCCTCGTCAACGGAGGTTCCAGCTCCATGAAGCTCACCGTCGTCGGCTGCTCGGGGTCGTTCCCGTCCGCGGAATCGGCCTGTTCGAGCTACCTCGTAGAGGCCGACGGCTTCCGGCTGCTCCTCGACATGGGCAATGGCGCCCTCGGCGAGATGCAGCGCCATATCGGTCTGTACGACCTCGATGCGATCTTCCTCAGTCATCTGCACGCCGACCACTGCATCGATATGTGCGGATATTTCGTCGCCCGCTACTACCGCCACGACGGCGGCCGGTGCCCCGCCCTCCCGGTCTACGGCCCCGAGGGCACCGAGCAGCGCCTGACCACCGCGTACGGGGACACCACGCCCTCCGCCATGAGCGAGGTCTTCGACTTCCACACCCTGAAGCCCGGCAGCTTCGACATCGGCCCGTTCGCCGTCCGTACGGAGCGGGTGGCCCACCCGGTCGAGGCGTACGGCATCCGGCTCGAGCACGCGGGCCGGACGCTGGCGTACTCCGGTGACACGGGTGCCTGCGAGCAGCTGCACGAACTCGCCGACGGGGCCGATCTGTTTCTGAGCGAGGCGTCGTTCACCCATGGCAAGGAGGACATCCCCGGTCTCCACCTCAACGGCCGCGAGGCCGGTGAGCAGGCGCGGCGCGCGGGGGTGGGGCGGCTGGTGCTGACCCATATCCCGCCGTGGACGGACGGGGAGCGCAACCTCGCGGACGCCCGCGCGGTGTACCGGGGCCCGGCCGAGATTGCCGCCCCCGGCAGGGTCTACGAGATCTAGACCGGGTCGGCAGGCCCAGGAGATGTGGGCCGGGTCGGAAAGGTCTGGGACCTGTGGGCCGGGTCGGCAGGGTCTACGAGATCCAGCGGGACAAAGGCCCGGCGGAACGACAGACGCCCCCGGCGCCGGAAACGGAACCAGGGGCATCGGCCTGAGCGGCCACGGTGGATCATCGAGCAGCCGGGACCTCGGATCTATTTGGCCTCGGCCTTTTGCAGCTCCGCCAGTTCGTCGTCCGACTCCCGCCCGGGCGTCGGCAGATTGAATTTGGTGATCGCGAACCGGAACACCACGTAGTACACCCCGGCGAAGGCGAGGCCGACGAGTGCGAGCCCCCACGGGTTGGAAGCGATCCCCAGGTTGAGCAGGAAGTCGATCGCACCGGCCGAGAAGCCGAAGCCGTCCTTCATACCGAGTGCCCAGGTCAGCGCCATGGACACACCGGTCAGGACCGCGTGGACCGCGTACAGCACCGGCGCGATGAACATGAAGGTGAACTCGATGGGCTCGGTCACACCGGTCACGAACGAGGTGAGGGCCAGCGAGAACATCATGCCGCCGACGACCTTGCGGCGCTCGGGACGGGCACAGTGCACGATCGCGAGACACGCGGCGGGAAGCGCGAACATCATGATCGGGAAGAAGCCGGTCATGAACTGTCCGGCGGTCGGGTCCCCGGCCAGGAAGCGCGCGATATCACCGCTCTTGCCCTCGTACTCACCGGCCTGGAGCCACGGGAACGAGTTCAGCAGATGGTGCATACCGACCGGGATCAGCGCCCGGTTGACGACGCCGAAGATGCCCGCGCCCGCGGCGCCCGAACCGACCAGCCACTCACCGAAGTTGTGCAGACCCGTGCCGAGGACCGGCCAGATCAGACCGAAGACGATGGCGATGCCCAGTCCCGCGAAGGCGGAGAGGATCGGGACGAGCCGGCGTCCGCCGAAGAAACCGGCCCAGTCGGGCAGCTTGGTGCGGTAGAAGCGCTGATAGAGCAGGGCGACCACGATGCCCATCACGACACCGCCGAGGACCTTGGCGTCCACCGGGGCGTCGACCATGACGATCTTGCCGTCGACGACCGTCGCCTTCTCCGGCAGATTACTGTCCGTGAACTGGCCCAGCACATTCTTGAAGACGAGATAGCCGACGACCGCGGCGAGCGCGGTGGAGCCGTCCGACTTCTTCGCGAAACCGATCGCGATACCTACGGCGAAGAGCAACGGCATGTTGTCGAGCAGCGCGTTGCCGCCGGCCGACATATATCCGGCGATCTTCTGTATGAGAGTCGGGAACGACTCGCGCCCGAGCATATCGGCCTGGCCGAACCGGACCAGGAGCGCGGCGGCGGGCAGCACCGCGACCGGCAGCATCAGGCTGCGGCCGATGCGCTGCATGACAGCCATCGCGCCCGCGCCCTTTTTCTTGTCAGCCGAGGGGGCTGCGCTTGCCGTGGACATCAACATCCTCCAGGAGAGCAGGGCGTCGCCAGGGACAGGAGAAGTGGGGGAGGCGACGGCTCAAGGGGAACGCGGGCGGCGCCGCGTGGTCTAAACCACTCAGTGGTGTAGACCTGTTGTAGCACGTGAGACTTAGATAAGGAACCTGCGAATTCTGTGGCGTGGGACATATCGCGCCATATACGACTCAAGGCCCTCGGGAAACCCGTCACTGACAGGTCCAAGGGCCTTGTGGGGCCTGACGATTCCGGAAGATTCCGGTGGGAATCGCGGCGGATCGCGGCGTATGTCGACGGTGCCCGGCGGATCTCGACGGATAACGACGGATAACGAGTCGGAAACAACTCGCGTGCGGCGGCCGGACCGACACCCGTCGGTCACCGAAGGTCACCGATCCGTTGCCGGCCCGTTATCGGTCGATCGCCGGTCGATCGCCGGTCGATCGCCGGTCGATCGCCGGTCGATCGCCGACCGATTGCCGACCAGTGGCCGACCGGTGGCCGCCGGTGACCGGCCGGTGACCGCCGGACGGTCCGGAGAGCGGCGCCCGGCCGCGCTTATTTGATGTTGTCCCGCTCCAGCTGTTCCTCGATTTCCTCCGGTTCCCGCCCGGGTGTCGGGATGTTGAATTTGATGATCGCGAATCGGAAGATCGCGTAATAGAGCACCGCGAAGGCGAGTCCGATCGGAATGATCAGCCAGGGCTTGGTGGCCAGACTCCAGTTGATGACGTAGTCGATCAGCCCCGCCGAGAAGCTGAAGCCGTCCTTCACCCCCAGCGCCCAGGTCACCGCCATCGACACACCCGTGAGCACCGCGTGGACCGCGTACAGCGCCGGGGCGATGAAGAGGAACGAGTACTCGATCGGCTCGGTGATACCGGTGACAAAGGACGTCAGCGCCACCGAGAGCATCAGACCGCCCACCTCCTTGCGGCGGTGCGGCTTGGCGCAGTGGGTGATGGCCAGCGCCGCCGCGGGGAGGGCGAACATCATGATCGGGAAGAAGCCGGTGGTGAACTGGCCCGCGTCGGGGTCGCCCGCCAGGAACATCGAGATGTCGCCGTGCACCACCGTGCCGTCCGGCTTGGTGTAGGTGCCCAGCTGGAACCAGATGGGCACGTTCAGGAACTGGTGCAGCCCGATGACCAGCAGCGCCCGGTTGGTGACACCGAAGATGCCCGAACCCCAGGCGCCCAGATCCACCAGCCAGTCGCTGAAGCTCTCCAGCGCGTCACCGATCGGCGGCCAGATCCACAGACACACCACCGCGAAGGCGATCGCGATGAACGACATGATGATCGGGACGAGCCGCCGCCCGTTGAAGAAGCCCAGCCAGTCGACCAGCCGGGTGCGGTGGTAGCGCTGCCAGAAGTAGGCGGCCAGCAGGCCCATCACGATGCCGCCGAAGACACCGGGATTCTGATACGTGAAGGGCGCGACCGTCCCGTCGGCCCCCTGGCAGCCCGCCAGGACGACCTGCCCCCCGACCTCGCAGTCCTTGGGGAACTGGCGCAGCACGTTGTAGTAGACGAGAAAGCCCGCGACCGCCGCCAGCGCCGTCGACCCGTCGGCCTTCTTCGCCATCCCGATCGCCACACCGACGCAGAACAGCAACGGCAGCCCGATATTGGCGTCGAGCAGCGCACCGCCCGCACCCGCCATCACCTTGGCCACATCGTCCCAGCCCAGACCGTCCGCCCCGAAGACATCGGGCTGCCCGAGCCGGTTGAGAATGCCCGCGGCGGGCAGGACGGCGATGGGCAGCTGGAGGCTGCGGCCCATTTTCTGGAGCCCCTGGAACAGCTTGTTCCATACTGACGGCCGTGGCCGTGCGGCGGCGCTCTCCGAACTCATCGGCGTCCTCCCGGAACAGACCAGGTTTGGCAGGCGTTGCAGACTGGTGTAGACCAGTTGCGGTACGGCCCCGGGCTCGGTCCTGGCGGGGAGCGCCGGTGATCGACATCATTCGGTACCCAGCGGTTACTCGCCCGTGAAGTTGGGCCAACCGTGCGTTACCGTGACAAAGCGGACCAGTGATGGGCCGACGCAGCGCTGAGCGCCCGGGCGGGCGCCCCTTGAACGCAGGGAGAAGGACATGGCCAGCAAGGCTGAGAAGATCGTCGCCGGGCTCGGTGGGATCGAGAACATCGAGGAGATCGAGGGCTGCATCACCCGCCTCCGCACCGAAGTCATCGACCCCGACAAGGTCGACGAAATCGCGCTCAAGGCCGCCGGCGCCCACGGCGTCGTGAAGATGGGCACCGCGATCCAGGTCGTCATCGGCACGGACGCCGACCCGATCGCCGCCGATATCGAGGACATGATGTGAGCGGCGTCGCGCCTGTCTGACCGGCCCCGCAACGGGCCCCGCGACCGGCCCCGCAACGGGCCCCGCGACCGGCCCCGCGACCGGTCCCCGCGACCGGCGGACAACCGGCCGGCCGCGCCGGAGACCGACCACCGGAGGGGCCCCTTGCAGACGGAACCGGGGCCTCCCGCCCCGCCCAAAAGCTCATGGCCCTGTCT
>NZ_JBSGUP010000595.1:0-5124 GCF_053607985.1 Streptomyces sp. NPDC055078 | reverse complement strand
GTCCGGCCGGTCAGCGTCACCGACGTTCGGCCGGTCACCGTCACCGACGTTCGGCCGGTCAGGGCCGCCGCGGTCCGATCGGTCGACGCCATCGTCGTCCGGCGATGCGCCGCCCGGGGCGCCGTCCGGGGAGGTGCCGTCCGGGCCGGTGGGCGCGGGCGCCTCGCCCGCCTTCGCTCCCGACATCAGCCAGGCGTACTCCGCGTTCGTCCGCAGCAGTTCCTGGTGGGTGCCCACCGCCGCGATACGGCCGCCCGACAGCAGCGCCACCCGGTCCGCGAGCAGCACGGTCGACGGGCGGTGGGCCACCACCAGGGCGGTGGTGTCCTCCAGGACCCTTCGCAGCGCCGCCTCCACCAGGGCCTCCGTATGGACGTCGAGCGCGGACAGCGGGTCGTCCAGCACCAGGAACCGGGGGCGGCCGATCACCGCGCGGGCCAGGGCCAGGCGCTGGCGCTGGCCGCCGGACAGGCTCAGGCCCTGCTCGCCGACCTCGGTGTCGACACCGTGGGGGAGGGAGCGTACGAAACCGGCCTGGGCCACCTCCAGCGCGCGGTCCAGATCCTCCTGCCGTCGGCCCTCATCCGTACTCGCCGCTCCCATCAGTACGTTCTCGCCGACGGTCGCCGAGAACAGCGTCGGCTCCTCGAACGCCACCGACACCAGCTCGCGCAGCCGCTCCCGGGGCAGCGCGGCGATGTCCTCGCCGTCCAGGGTGATCCGGCCGGCGGTCACCTCGTGCAGCCGTGGTACGAGCGCGGTGAGCGTGGTCTTTCCGCTGCCGGTGCCACCGACGAGGGCCATCGTCTCGCCGTGCCGTACCCGCAGATCGATCCGGGCGAGTACGGGTGCGGCGTCGGTGGCCGCGTCCGGATAGCGGAACTCGACGCCCTCGAACCGCATCCCGGACGCCTCGCTCACCCCGTCCGCCGCCTCCGCCCCGCGACCGCCGGTCAGCGCGGTGTCCGGCTCCCGCTCCGCGTCCATCACCTCGAAGAAACGGTCCGTCGCCGTCGCCGCCTCCTGGCTCATGGCGAGCAGAAAGCCGATCGACTCCACCGGCCACGCCAGCGCCAGCGCCGTCGACAGGAATGCCACCAGCGTGCCCGCCGACAGGCTCCCGTCGGCGACCTGGACCGTACCCAGGACCAGCGCGGTGCCGATGGCGAGCCCGGGCAGGATGGTGATCAGCGCGTAGATGGCCGCGAGCAGCCGCGCCTTGACCAGCTCCGTGCCGCGCAGCCGGTAGGACATCTCCCGGAAGGCGAGGGCCTGGCTGCGGTGCCGGCCGAAGCCCTTGACGATACGGATGCCGAGGACGCTCTCCTCGACGACCGTCGTCAGATCGCCGACCTGGTCCTGGGCCCGGCGGGCGGCGAGCGAGTAACGGGTCTCGAAGTACGCGCAGATCACCACGAGCGGGACGATGGGCGCGGTCAGTACGAGCCCCAGGCCCCAGTCCTGGCCGAGCAGAATCACATAGCCGACCACGATCGTGGTGCCGTTGACGACCAGAAAGGTCAGCGGGAACGCCAGGAACAGCCGCAGCAGCATCAGATCCGTCGTGGCGCGCGACAGCAGTTGCCCCGAGGCCCAGCGGTCGTGGAACGACACCGGAAGCCGCTGGAGATGCCCGTAGAGATCCGCCCGCATCGACGCCTCGACCCCCGCCAGCGGCCGGGCCACCAGCCACCGCCGCAACCCGAACAGCAACGCCTCGGCGAATCCGAGCAGCAGCAGGACGAACGCCCCCAGCCAGACCCCGCCGGGGTCGCCGTCCGCCACCGGCCCGTCCACGATCCACTTGAGGACGAGCGGGATCACCAGGCCAAGACACGACGCCGTGATCGCGACGACCGCGGCGCCGGACAGCCGTGCCCGTACGGGCCGCACATACGGCCACAGCCGCAGCAGCGAGCGCACAGCGGATCTGTCCTTGGCGGATATCTGCTCGGGTGTGTTGTTGGTGGGCATCAGGAGCGAGCCTACGGTTCATTGCTGACGGTCCTCATCCGAATTTGCCCTCGGCGAAACGGCGCCCGGGGTAATCCGGAGTAATACGGAGCTGCACATTCCGTCCGTCGGCAATCCCGGCGGCGGGACCCCTGGGAAACGGTCAAGCCGTCGCCCCGGGCACCGATACAAGCCGCCCCGGGCGCCGGTACAAGCCGCCCCGGCACCGAGCGCCCGCTGACCGCCACACGCCCTGCCGCCCCGCACCCGCCCCCACTCACCCCCCGGCGCAGGCACCCCCCCCCGACATGGCCCCCTGCCACGTTTCCCCCGGAGTCCGCCGTCGTTGGGTGGGCGTGAAACACGTACTGAAGCGGGCGGGGCGCGGCACGGCCCTCGTCCTGGCATCGGCAGGACTGATCGCATCTCTCGCCGGCTGCACCGGCGGAGTCCTCGGGATCGGCGGCAAGCCCCGGTCGCCCGATGAGGTGATCCGGGTGGTCCCCGGGGACGGCGCGAAGGGGGTCGACCCCCGCGACCGCCTCGAAGTGCGGCTGCCCAGCGGGCGGCTGGAGCGGGTCACCGTGAAGCGGATCGAGAACGAGGCGCCCGCCGAGGTGCCCGGCGCGATCTCCGATGACGGACTGCGCTGGACCCCGTCGGACGGCGCCCGGCTGGCCCTCGCCGCCAAGTACAGCGTCGATGTGCTCGCCCTCGACAGCCACGGCCGCCGCTCGGCCCGGCACACCACCTTCACCACCGAGGTCCCGGCGCAGCGCTTCATCGGCTATTTCAAGCCCGAGAACCGAGCCACCGTCGGCACCGGAATGATCGTTTCCTTCGACTTCAACCGGAAGATCGTCGACCGCGCCGCCGTGGAGCGCGCCATCCGGGTCACCTCACAGCCGCCCGTGGAGATCGCGGGCCACTGGTTCGGCGCCGACCGCCTCGACTTCCGCCCCGAGAAATACTGGCGGCCGGGCACCAAGGTCACCGTCGATGTGCGGCTGCGGGACGTCGAGGCCGCCCCCGGCTCGTACGGCATCCAGCAGCGGACCGTCACCTTCACCGTCGGCCGCTCCCAGGTCTCCCTCGTGGACGCGGAGGCGAAGACGATGGAGGTACGGCGCGACGGCAGCGTCCTGGCGACGGTGCCGATCACGGCGGGGGCGGCCAAGTCCACCACGTACAACGGGAAAATGGTGGTCAGCGAGCTGTTCGATGTGACCCGGATGAACGGGGCGACGGTCGGGTTCAAGAACGCCGAGGGCAAGGGCGAGTACGACATCAAGGATGTGCCGCACGCGATGCGGCTGACCGCTTCGGGCACCTTTCTGCACGGCAACTACTGGGCCGACCCCGAGATCTTCGGTGCGGTGAATGTCAGCCACGGCTGTGTCGGGCTGCGCGATGTGAAGGGCGGCAGCGAAGACACCCCGGCCGGCTGGTTCTTCGACCGGACCCTCGTCGGCGATGTGGTCGAGGTGGTCAACTCCCGGGACAAGCAGGTCGCACCCGCCAACGGCCTCAGCGGCTGGAACCTGGAGTGGCACCGGTGGAAGGCGGGCTCCGCCCTGCGCTGACGCGGCGCAAGGGCCCGTCCCTCCTGCCCGTCCCTCCTGCCCGTCCCTCCTGCCTGTCCCTCCTGCCTGTGCGTCCGCGCCCGCCCGTCCCGCGTCACCCCGAACGCCGTCTCCTCATGCGCCCGGACCGACCGTTGAGCGTGCGGAGACCTTGGGACGGAACAGTGACATTGGCGTGAACTCTCCCCCACCCCTGGTGTGATTGTCTGTCGAAAGTGCGTACGCGAGGCGCGCGGGGTGCAGGCCGTGGCGGGGCCAGGCCGTGCGAAGGGGAGAGACCATGGGGAACGGGCATCCGATGCCACCGATATCGGGGACACCGGCCGGTGCCGCACGCGGACGCGGGGGCTCCGCACTGCTGGCCGGTGTCATCGGGGCGCTGCTGGTGCTGCTGACGGCGTGTGGGGGCGGGGGCTCCGGCAAGGGCGGCGACAGCGGCGGGGACGCGGGGAAGGGCGACAGCGGCAAGGTCGGCAACGCGGCCTCCCGGGCCGTCGTGACCATCGCGCCCAAGGACGGCGCCACCGCGATCGCCACCAAGGGCGCGCTGAAGGTCACCGCCGCCGACGGCAAGCTGAGCACGGTCACCGTCCAGGACGACAAGGGCACCGCGGTCGAGGGCCGGATCTCGGCCGACGGCCGCTCCTGGGAGCCGCTGAACCATCTGGCCGGTGCCACCAAGTACAAGGTGCACGCGATCGCCAAGGACAAGGACGGCCGCGAGTCCGCCAAGGACACCAGCTTCACCACCCTCGTACCGAAGAACACCTTCATCGGCCAGTACACCCCCGAGGACAAGTCGACGGTCGGTGTCGGGATGCCCGTCTCGATCAACTTCACCCGCGGTATCACCAACCCCGAGGCCGTCGAGCAGGCCATCAAGGTCACCGCCGTCCCGCCCGTGCCCATCGAGGGCCACTGGTTCGGCAACGACCGGCTCGACTTCCGCCCGGAGAAGTACTGGGCCGCCGGCACCAAGGTGACCGTCAAGCTCAACCTGGACGGTGTCGAGGGCCGCCCGGGGGTGTACGGCAAGCAGGCCAAGACGATGTCCTTCACGATCGGCCGCAGCCAGGTCTCCACCGTCGACGCCAGTGCCAAGCGTATGAAGATCGTCCGGGACGGCAAGCAGATCAAGGACATCCCGATCACCGCGGGCGCGCCCGCGACCACGACGTACAACGGTCAGATGGTCATCAGCGAGAAGTTCAAGGTCACGCGGATGAACGGCGCCACCGTCGGCTTCGGCGGCGAGTACGACATCAAGGATGTGCCGCACGCGATGCGGCTGTCCCGGTCGGGCACCTTCATCCACGGCAACTACTGGGCGTCCGCCGGCACCTTCGGCTCGGCCAATGTCAGCCACGGCTGTGTCAGTCTGCGCGACACCCGGGGCGCCGGTGACAAGGGCACCCCCGCCGCGTGGCTGTTCAACAACTCGCTGCTCGGCGATGTGGTGATCGTCAAGAACTCCAAGGACAAGCAGATAGCCCCGGACAACGGCCTCAACGGCTGGAACATGTCCTGGGCCGAGTGGACCAAGTAGGCACTCGCCTCCGCTGCGCCCATCGCGCACTCCGGGCCCGGC
>NZ_JBSGUP010000594.1:0-5135 GCF_053607985.1 Streptomyces sp. NPDC055078 | reverse complement strand
GTCGGGTACGCGTTCCGCCAGGGCTCGTAGTGCGGGTTGTCCTGGCACTCGTTCATGATCTCGATCTTCTTCACCTTGTCGACGGGGCAGACCCCGACGATGAACTCCCGCGCCACCCCGCCCGGGAACGCCACCTCGACCTGGTCGGCGTACTTGTGGGTGTCACCGATGGTCGCGTTGACGTCGACACCGCCGGGGGCGTCGACGTAGTAGTTCCAGCCGCTCTTCCACCAGGTCTTGTACAGGTCGTGGTTGTAGGTCGTCGAGACATACGGGGACGGCTGGTTGACCAGGACGTACTTCTCGATGTCGTACTGACCGTCGATCGGGGCCTTCGGGTGGAAGCCCTGCTCGAAGACGACCTCCGGCGGGCGGCCGTCCGAGCGGTAGAGCTGCTTGCAGTCGGTGCGCCAGGCCGGGTCGGGGGTGATGCGGTCGGTGTCGACCCGGAGGTCGGCGGCGGCGAAGAGCCGGTCCTCGACCTTCGGACAGGAGTTGGCCGGTGCGGCCTTGGCCACCGCCGCCGTCCTGACGGCGGGGGCGGTCTCCGGGGTGGAGGCGGCGGAAGTGGCGGCTGCGGCCGGGACGAGGGCGGTGGAAAGAGTCAGGACTACGACAGCGGCCCGTCGGCGCAGGCGAGTTGTGATCATAGGGATCACTGTCCCGGCCGGAGGCCGACAGGCCGCGCACCGTCACCCGTGGGTGGGCGAGTTGGGCCGTTCCGGTGACGCGGCGGTTGCCGTCCAGGACCCGGCAGCGGGCTCCCCGGCCTCGTCGCCGACCGCGCCGCCGACCTTGTTGTCCACCGCACCGCCCGATTCGCTGCCGACCGCACCGCCGGACCCGCCGCCGGACTCGCTGTCGGCCCCGCCGCCGGTCAGCGGAAGACCCCCGTGTGGCCGAGCGAGTACCGCCCCGGCTGCGGATAGACCGCGAGCCCGTGGGGACCACTGCCCACCGGGATACGGGCGAGCTGCTTCCCGGTCCTCGTGTCGATCGCGTACACCTCGGAGTCATAGCGCCCCGACAGCCACAGCACCTTGCCGTCCGCCGAGACACCGCCCATGTCCGGGCTGCCGCCGTCCGGCAGCCACCACTTCTTGGTCAGCTTGTTCCGCGCGAAGTCGAAGACCGAGACGGAACCCTCGCCCCGGTTGGGGATGTACATCTCCTTGGAGTCCCGGCTGATGTAGAGGCCGTGGCAGCCCTTGCCGGTGGGCAGCAGGGTCGGGGTGGTGAACTTCTCGCCGTCGAGCACCCAGACGCCGTGCGCCATCATGTCGGCGACATAGAAGGTCTTGCCGTCCGGGGAGATCTTCACATCCTGTGGCATCGCGCCCTTGAAGGGCAGTTTCTGCTGGCCGACGACGGTCATCCGTTCGGTGTCGACCTTGAGCAGCTCGCCCGAGAACTCACAGGACACGACGAAGTACCGGCCGTCGGCGGAGAAGTCGGCGTGGTTGACGCCGTAGCAGGAGACCGGGGTGGTCTTCACCCGGTTCATGGTGTGCGGGTCGCGGAAGACGAGTTCGCGGTCGAGGGACGCCATCACGACGGCGTACTTGCCGTTGGGGGTGAAGTAGAGGTTGTACGGGTCGTGGACCTCGACCGGCTTGCCCGCCTTGCCGTCCGCCGGGTTGATCGGGGTGAGCGTATGGCCGCGGTTGTTGTTGACCCAGAGCGTCTTGAGGTCCCACGACGGGACGACGTGCTGTGGCTGGACGCCGACCGGGATCGTCTCGACGACCTTGTAGGTGGCGGGGTCGATGACGGAGACCGTGTTGGAGTTGGTGTTGGGGACGTAGACGCGCGAGGGGAACTTCCGGACCACGGGCGAGAGCCGGCCCGGCCGGTCGGCGGCGTAGATGTCCTTCGGGTCCAGGACCGGGGGCATCCCCGGCAGCCCGGCGGGGGCGGTGGCCCGGGGCGCCTTCGGCCGGGCGGGCGGCGCGGCGGCCGTGGTCTCGCCTCCGTCGGTGCCGTTCGCCCGGGTCGCCCGGTCCGAGTCGGTGCCGCAGCCCGCGAGCAGGACGAGCAGCGCCCCGGCGCACAGGGCCCAGGACCGCTTGCCCCGGTGGGTCGGGACCAGAGCACGAGACCGCACCCGGGTGCCCGCCTTGGTCCGCACCGGCCGGGTCCACACCGGCCGGGTCCGCACCGCCCGGGTGCCCGGGGTTCTCGGCGGTGGGAGCGGGGTGGGTGAGGTGAGCGGGGGTGGAGCGTCGGCGGACTGGGTGTCCGGGGCGAGAGTGTCCGGGGCGGGGGCGTCCGTGGCGGGGTGCATCAGCTCAGCAGCTCCGTGGTGGTCACCGCGCGCAGTCCGCGGCGGTTCAGGTCATCGAGGAGGGCGGGCAGTGCGGCGACCGTGTCCGCGTAGCCGAAGTGCAGGCTCACCACCGATCCGCGCTGGATCTGCCCGGTGACGGTGCGGGTCACGGCCGTGGCCCCGGGCGAGGTGGAGTCGAGGGAGTCGATGTCGTACGAGAGGACATGCGGGTAGCCGGCCCGCCGCGCGGCCCGGACGACGAGCGGGGTCGCGTACCGCGTACGGGAAGGGCGGAACCAGCTGCCGATGGAGCCGGTCAGCCGGCGCAGCCGCTCGGCGCACCCGGTGATCTCGGCGTACGCGTCGGCCTCGGACATCTCCGTGATGGTCAGATGGCGCTGGGTGTGGTTGCCGAGGTCATGGCCGCCGTCGAGGACCCGGCGGGCGAGGTCCGGGTAGGCGTCGAGCCAGTCGCCGACGGCGAGCACGGTGAGCCGGGCGCCCGCCCGTTCGGCCTCGGCGAGTACGGCCCTGGCGGTGGCGGGGTCGCCCGCGCCGTGGAAGGTGAGGGCCACCCGGTCGCGGTCGCGGGGGCCGTGGGTGATCTGCGCGGGCTGCCCGGGGTAGCGGCGGGCGGCCGGGACCGGGCGCCCGGCCCGGGAGGGTCGGGCGGGAGCGGCGGGCGGCGCGGGCCGGTCCTGGGCGGTACCGCTGTCGGTGCAGCCCATGGCGAGAGCGCCCGCGAAGGCCGCCCCCGCTCCCGCGCGCAGTGCGCTGCGGCGGTCGATCGAGGTCACGGAAAGGCACAGTAAGGGCGCAATGGACGAAAGGTAACGATTGCCCCATTAGCCAGAGCCTGCGGGTCGCGGGCACGCCCGAGGGGCCGATCGAAGAAAGATCTCTCGCGAGCGCGAACTGGTCATGATTTACGAGGCCAGAAGGTCATCTCGCCTGCGATTCCCGATCAATCTATCCAGATTTAACACTTATGCCGGAGTGGGGGATTTTGCTTTGGGGCCCCCATCTGCCATAGTCGAGGGAACGACCTCCCCTTGACCCGGGCCAGGTCGTCAACAGCGGCCGTGGAGACACCCCCGATTCCACGGCGCTCCACAGAAGCCCCCGACGCGACCGCACCCCGGCCCGCACGGGGGCTTCTGCGAGCGTGTGGGTATGGGCCGGGGGGATGGGCCGGGGGGGTATCGGGTCGCGTGACTGCTCAGCGCCGCTCAGGACTGCGCGGAATGGCGCTCCGTGACCCGCATCTCGAACCAGGTCGTCTTGCCGCGCGGCAGCAGGTCAACTCCCCACCGGTCGGAGAGCTTGTCGACAAGAAACAGCCCCCGGCCGCTGATGTCCATCGGCAGTACCGGCAGCAGACAGGGGAGCCCGCGCGAGGGGTCCCGCACCTCGACCCTGATCCAGCCGCGGCGGCGCAGGATCCGCAGTCCGAAGACCCGCGCTCCGGTGTGCCGCACGGCGTTTCCCACCAGTTCGGAGACGAGCAGCACCGCGTGCTCGGCGGTCTGCGCGGAGAGCGCCCACTGGCGCAGAATCACACAGTGCGTCAGCCGGCGGGCGGTGGCGGCGGATTCGGGACGGGAGGGGAGCCGGACTTCGTCCTCCGTCGGGTTGCCGTACAACTCCAGCGCCTTGAGCGCCTGTTCGTCCTCGATGGCTGTCACCCACCGTGTCGCGGTAGCGCTGCCACGCTGCCGCGGTTGTTCCGCTCCTTCGAGGCCCGCCATGCCACCATCATGGCCGCAATACGCCGTTTCCGTGGTCGTTCCAGCGGAATACCGCCCCCGGAGGCGCTCGCTCCGAGGGCGCTTTCCGGCATATGACGGTGGCCTCATACGTACTCCCGTGCCCCTGCCGGACCGTATGGACACCCGGTCAGCGGAGAAAGCCGACAGCGACAACCGGCAGCGACAACCGGCAGGGAGCCGTCCGCCGCGTATCCCGCGGGGGGCTGCTCAGAGGAACGTGGCCTTGCCAGGACCGTCCGCCACGAAGCTGCGCATCCCGCGCTCGCGGTCCTCCGTCGCGAACAGGCCGGCGAAGCAGTTCCGCTCGATCGTGAGGCCGGTCTCGATGTCCGTCTCCAGACCCGCGTCGATGGATTCCTTGGCGGCCCGCAGCGCCAGCGCGGGCCCCTTCGCCAGCTTCGCCGCCCATGCGTGGGCCTGCTCGTACACCTCGGCGGCGGGGACGACCCGGTCGACCAGTCCGAGCGAGAGGGCCTCGTCGGCCTTCACCATCCGGCCGGTGAAGATCAGGTCCTTGGCCTTGGCGGGGCCGACCAGCCGGGCGAGCCGCTGGGTGCCGCCCGCGCCCGGGATCAGTCCGAGCAGGATCTCCGGCTGGCCCAGCCTGGCGTCGTCCGCCGCGATCCGGAAGTCGGCACAGAGCGCCAGCTCACAGCCGCCGCCCAGGGCGTAGCCGGTGACGGCGGCGACGACGGGCTTGGGGATACGGGCGATGGCGGTGAACGACTCCTGGAGCGCCCGGGACCGTACGACCATCGCCGTATGGTCCATGTGCTGCATCTCCTTGATGTCCGCACCGGCCGCGAACACCTTCTCGCCGCCGTACAGGATCACCGTCCGCACATCCTCGCGGCGGGTCGCCTCATCGGCCAGTTCGCGCAGCCGGTCCTGGATCGCGATGTCCAGCGCGTTCATCGGGGGGCGGTTGAGCCGGATGGTGCCGACGCCGTCGGCGACTTCGAGTGTCAGAGTCGTCATGCAGGCAGGTTAACCGGCGCTAACGCGAGCGGGCCCGGTGCTCTCCGTCACATACACGGGCACATGCGAGGGCTCATGGACGGGCACACACGCGGGCACATACGTAGGCTAAATGCGTGGGC
>NZ_JBSGUP010000593.1:0-5147 GCF_053607985.1 Streptomyces sp. NPDC055078 | reverse complement strand
GCTGGCCGTCGCCGCGGACGAGGTCGCGCAGCGGGACCCGGCGCACGCCCGGGAGTCCGCGTTCACCCTCACACCGCCGGAGAGGGCGCTGGTCGAACGGCTCGCCCCGGGCCGGATCGAGGACATCTGGCCGCTGGCACCGCTCCAGGAAGGGCTGTTCTTCCACTCCGCGTACGACGACGGCGCGCTCGACGTCTACACCGTCCATGAGTCCTTCGACTTCGCCGGGCCGGTGGACGCGGACCGGCTGCGGACGGCGGCGGCCGTGCTGCTGGGCCGCAATCCGGGGCTGCGCGCCGGATTCACCAGCGAAGGTCTGCCGCAGCCGGTCCAGTTCATCGTGCGCGACCCGGAGATCCCCCTCACCGAGGTCGATCTGTCCGCGCTCCCCGTGACGGAGCAGGACGACAGGATGCGGGCGCTGCTGGACGAGGAGCGCTCCCGGCGCTTCGATCTGTCCCGGCCGCTGCTCTTCCGGATGCTGCTGATCCGGCTCGGCGGCGGACGCGGTGACCGGCTCGTCATCGGCCGTCATCTGATCCTGTGGGACGGCTGGTCCGCCTGGGTGTTCCTGGACCAGCTCTTCGCGCTGTACGAGAACGGCGGCGACGCGGCCCACCTGGCACGCCCCGGTTCGTACCGCGACTATCTGACCTGGCTGGAGCATCAGGACAGCGCGGTTGCCACCGGTGCCTGGCGCGCGGCACTCCAGGGTCTTGACGAACCGACCCTGCTGGTCCCCGAGGCCGCCGGCCGGGCGCTGGAGCCGGTGGTGCCGGAGCAGTTCGACGCGGTGCTGCCCGCCGCGGCGAGCGATCGGCTGCGGGAGTTCACCCGTGGCCACGGGCTGACCCTCAATACGGTGCTCACCGCGGCCTGGGGTCTGGTGCTGGCCGGTGCGACCGGGCGCCCTGACGTGGTGTTCGGGACGACGGTCGCCGGGCGGCCGAGTGAGGTGCCCGACGTCGAGAGCGTCATCGGCCTGTTCCTCAACACCGTGCCCGCGCGGATCTCGTTCGATCCGGCGGAACCGGTCGTGGAACTGCTGCGCCGGGTCCAGGCGGAGCGTATGGAGCTGATGCCGCACGAGCATCTGGGGCTCGGCGTCCTCCAGGCGGAGACCGGCCACCGCCGTCTGTTCGACACCCTGTTCGTGCTGCGCGACGCCGACACCGAGGAGCGGCTCGCCGAGCTGGCGGAGCGGCACGGCGCGCGGGCCGTGGCGAATGTCGATGCCACCCACTACCCGGTCAATCTGGTGGTCACCCCGGGCCGCCGCATCCGGTTCACCCTTTCCCACCGGCCCGATGTGATCGCGGCTCCGGCCGCGTCGGCGCTGCTGGAGCGGTTCACCCTGCTGCTGGAGCGGCTGCTCGCCGACCCCGCCCGGCCGGTGGGCTCACTCGATCCGCTGTCGGCGGCCGAACGGGCCGAGCTGGCGCGTCAGGACGCGGCGAGCCGGGTGCCTGTTCCACGTGAAACCATCGCGGATCTGCTCGCGGCCCAGGCGGCCCGTACCCCCGATGCCACCGCTCTGGTCTTTGGCTCGCGGCGGCTGACATACGCGGAACTGGACGCCAGGTGCGACCGGCTGGCCCGGCTGCTGATCGACCGTGGCGCGGCGCCCGAAAAGGTGATCGCGCTCGGGCTGCCGCGCTCGCTGGACATGGTGGTGGCGCTCTTCGCGGTGCTGCGGACCGGAGCGGCCTATCTGCCGCTGGAGCTGGACCATCCGGCGGACCGGCTCGCGCTGATGCTGGACGACGCCCGGCCGCTGCTGCTGCTGTCGACCGCGGCCGTCTCCCGGACGCTGGACGGTGCGGTCCCGCGCGTACTGCTGGACGATCCGGCCGTGGCGGCGGAGCTGGCGGCGCTGCCGGCGGAGAGGGTGCGGCTGGACTTCGATCCGGCGCACCCGGCGTATGTGATCTACACCTCCGGTTCCACCGGCCGCCCCAAGGGGGTGGTCACGCCGTACATCGGTCTGACGAATATGCGGCTCAACCACCAGAAGGAGATCTTCGCCCCGGCGATCGCTGCGGCGGGCGGGCGGCGGCTGCGGATCGCGCACACGGTGTCCTTCGCGTTCGACATGTCCTGGGAGGAACTGCTCTGGCTCGTCGAGGGACATGAGGTGCACATCTGTGACGAGGAGCTGCGCCGGGACGCCACCGCCCTGGTCGCGTACTGCGAGACGCACCGGGTCGATGTCGTCAATGTCACGCCGACGTACGCGCATCTGCTGATCGAGGAGGGACTGCTGGAGGGGCACCGGCCGCCGCTGGTGCTGCTCGGCGGGGAGGCGGTGACCGAGGCGGTCTGGAACCGGCTGCGGGACACCGAGGGTACCTACGGCTACAACTTGTACGGGCCGACCGAGTACACCATCAACACCCTCGGCGGCGGTACCGGCGACAGCGCCACGCCGACGGTCGGCCGCCCGATCCGCGCCACCCGCGCGCGGGTGCTGGACGCCTGGCTGCGGCCCGTCCCGGACGGGGTGCCCGGTGAGCTGTACATCGCCGGGGTGGGGCTGGCCCGGGGCTATCTCGACCGGCGGGCGCTGACCGCCGAGCGGTTCGTGGCCGATCCGTACGGCGAGCCGGGTGAGCGGATGTACCGTACGGGCGATCTCGTACGGCGGCGCGCGGACGGCAATCTCGACTTCCTCGGACGCACCGACGACCAGGTGAAGATCCGGGGCCACCGGGTCGAACTCGGTGAGATCGAGACCGCGCTGGCCCAGCAACCCCTCGTCGCCCAGGCCGCCGTCGTCGCCCGCGAGGACACCTCGGCACCCGGCACTCAGCGTCTGATCGGCTATGTCGTCCCGGCGGAACCCGGGGACGAGGCGCGCGAGGAGGCCGAGGCCGAGCAGATCGGTGAGTGGCGGGAGATCTACTCCGCCGAGTACGCCGAGATCGGCACCGCCGTCTTCACCGAGGACTTCGCGGGCTGGGACAGCTCCTATGACGGCGCCCCGATTCCGCTGGACCATATGCGGGAGTGGCGGGCGGCCACCGTGGAACGCATCCGGGAGCTGCGGCCACGGCGGATTCTGGAGATCGGCGTCGGGTCGGGTCTGCTGCTCTCCCAGCTCGCCCCGGACGCCGAGGCGTACTGGGCGACGGACTTCGCCGCGCCCGTGATCCGCAAGATCGGCGAGGATCTGCGGCGCGATCCGGCCCTGGCCGCCAAGGTCGAGCTGCGGTGCCTGCCCGCGCACCGGACGGACGGTCTGCCGACCGGTTTCTTCGACACGGTCGTCATCAACTCCGTCGTCCAGTACTTCCCGAGCCTCGGCCATCTCGGCGAGGTGCTCACCGGAGCGATGGAGCTGCTGGTGCCGGGCGGGGCGCTGCTCGTGGGCGATGTGCGCAATCTGCGGCTGGCGCGGGCGTTCCACACCGGAGTCCAGCTCGCCAGGGCGGTCGGGGACGCCGACCCGGTGACCGTGCGCCGGGCGGTGGACCGGGGCATCGCGCTGGAGAAGGAACTCCTCGTCGACCCCGACTGGTTCACCACGCTCGGCCTCGGCGTCGATCTGCGGACCAAGTCCGGCCGCCACCACAACGAGCTGACCCGGCACCGCTACGACGCGGTCCTGTACCGGGAGGACGCCGCTGCCGCCGACAACGCCGACAGCACAGCCGGGGCGCTGCGGCTGGACGAAGCCCCGGTGACCGACTGGCCCGGGGCGGGCGCGCTCGCCGCCCGGCTGGAGCGGGAGCGTCCCGGGCTGCTGCGGGTGCGACGGGTGCCCGATCCCCGGACGGCCGGTGAGCTGGCCGCCGTACGGGCGCTCGCGGACGGCAGGCGGCCCGGCGGGGACCCGGGCCCGGGGGGCGTGGAGAGCGAGGAGCTGCGCGCGCTGGCCGCGCCGCTCGGCTACCGGGTGCTGACGACGTGGTCGGACGAACTCGGCGCGTACGACGCGGTGTTCGTCCGGGGCGGTGCGGTGCGGCTTTCGGCGGGTCTGTACCGGCCGGCCGGGTCCGCCTCGTACGCCAACTCCCCGGCGGCGACGCGCGGTACGGGGGCGCTGGTGCGGCGGCTCCGGGAGGATCTGGGGCAGCGGCTGCCCGGGTACATGGTGCCCGCCGCGTTCGTCGTACTCCCCCGGCTGCCGATGAACGACAACGGCAAGCTCGACGCCCAGGCGCTGCCCGAGCCCGAACCGGCGGTGGCCCTGTCGGCACTGGCGACATCGCGCGGACCGCGCACGCCCGGCGAGGAGGTGCTGTGCCGGCTGTTCGCCGAGGTGCTGGGGCTGCCCGGGACCGGAGCTGAGGACAGTTTCTTCGAGCTGGGCGGGCATTCGCTGCTGGCGACCCGGCTGATCAGCCGGGCCCGTACCGAGCTGGACGCGGAGCTGGCGATCCGCGATCTGTTCGAGGCGCCGACGCCGGAACTGCTGGCCCGCCGGGCGGAGTCGGGCGGGCCGGTGCGGCCCGCACTGGCGCGCGCCGCCGTCCGGCCGGAGCGGATCGCGCTGTCGGCGGCCCAGCGGCGGCTGTGGCTGGTGGAGCGGATCACCGGGGGCGGGGTCGCGTACAACTTCCCGCTGGTGTTCCGGCTGCGCGGTGAGCTGGATCTGCCGGCCCTGCGTTCGGCGCTGCACGATGTCGCCGGGCGGCACGAGTCGCTGCGTACCCGGTTCGAGGAGTACGCGGGCGAGCCGTACCAGCGGATCGTCCCGGCGGACGAGGCCGTCGTCCCGTTCACGGTGACCCGGTGCACGGAGGCTGAACTGGCGGAGCGGATCGAGGAGGCGCAGCGGCGGCCGTTCGATCTGGGTGCCGGGCTTCCGCTGCGGGCGGAGGTGCTGCGGCTCGGTCCGGCCGATCAGGTGGTCGCGGTGGTGCTGCACCACATCACCACCGACGAGTGGTCCGACCGGCCGTTCCTCGCCGATCTCAGTGCGGCGTACGCGGCGCGGACGGCGGGCCGCGCGCCCGACTGGACGCCGCTTCCCGTCCAGTACGCCGACTACACGCTGTGGCAGGAGGAGTTGCTGGCGCGGGTGGGTGAGCGGCAGCTCGCCCACTGGCGGGAGGCGCTGCGCGGCCTGCCGCAGGAGCTGGAGCTGCCGCTGGACCGCCCGCGCGGCACCCGGACGAGTGGCCGCAGCGGCACGGTCAAGGCCG
>NZ_JBSGUP010000592.1:0-5148 GCF_053607985.1 Streptomyces sp. NPDC055078 | reverse complement strand
CCCTGCTCCACCGCATACTCATCCAACTCCGACAACAAACCGTCCACACCCACACGATCCACCGTCAAATCCTCCCCGAACCCCCGATCACCCGACGCATCCGGCACAAACTTCACACACACAACAACCCTCAAACTCACGCCAACACTCCTACTGATCACTGCATGGTTCACTCACCGTGCATACTCTGAAGCCGACGATATGGCACGGAGTACCCTCTGTAAAGGTACGTAGTGCCAATCGAGGCGTTCCGGTGTTACGTTCCCGGCATGACTGAGGTGCACAGACGACGCAAGGCGACCGGCGGCCCAGCGGCCCGCGACGCCGCTGCCAAAGTGCCGATGCGGGAGGTGCTCGCCGAGGCCGCGTTCCAGCTCTTCCTGGAGCGCGGCTTCGAGCAGACCACGGTGGACGACATCGTCGCGCGGGCAGGAGTCGGGCGCCGGTCGTTCTTCCGGTACTTCCCGTCCAAGGAAGACGCGGTCTTCCCCGACCATGAGCGCTGCCTGGCCGACATGACCGCGTTCCTCGCCGCGGAGGGCGCGGGGGATCCCGTGGGCGCCGTGTGCGACGCGGCCCGCCTGGTGCTGGGGATGTACGCCGCGAACCCCGAGTTCTCCGTACAGCGCTACCGCCTGACGCGGGAGGTGCCCGGGCTGCGCACCTACGAACTGTCGGTGGTGCGCCGGTACGAGCGCACCCTCGCGAGCTATCTCCGCGGCCGTTACGCGGGCAGCCCGGACGGTGCGCTGCGGGCCGAGGTGATCGCCGCTGCCGTGGTGGCGGCGCACAACAACGGGCTGCGCTCCTGGCTGCGTTCGGGGGGAGAGGACGATCCCGGGATCGCCGTCGACCATGCCCTCGCGCTCGTACGGGAGGTGTGGGGGAGCGGGCGGAAGGCGTCCGCGGGCCGGACCCGGCCGGGTGTGCGGGACTCCATGGCCGCCCCCCATCCGGACGGTTCCGCCGCCCGGGTCACCACGGACGCCGCCGGGGACGAGGTGATCGTCATGGTCGCCTCGAAGGGGGCTCCCCTGTGGCGGGTGGTGCAGAAGATCGAATCGGCTCTGGGGGACTCGTAGAGCCTGATTCTGGCACTCAGTACCTTTACGTCTCTGCACTCCGTGCCATATGGTGCCGATGCGTCGTCGCTGAGGCAGGCGCGGCGCATCCGAGCAGAGTGCGCAGAGTGCAGGGGGTCGAGACGTGTCCCAGACAGCAACCCACAGCGCGCCGACAGCGCCCGAGAAGTCCGGTCTGATCCACCAGCGTTGCCGCTGGTGCGGGACCGCCTCCTTCCGGCGGCTGCTGTGTCCGGTGTGCGCTTCGAGTGATCTGGAGGCCGTGCACACAGACGGCCACGGAGTCGTCGTCCGGTCGAGTGTGGTGCACCGCTACACGGGGTCGGCGCGCAATGAGTCGCTCATCCGCCTTCCCGAGGGTTTTGTGTTCCGCTGCCGTGTCATCGGTGCCGCGCCCCATCTCGTCTGGGTGGGCGCCCGGGTGCGCCCGGTTCCCGGCACCGACCCGGAGGCCGGCGAGGTCGTCTTCGAGCTGATCGACCCGGGCGGCCGTGCCGACTGGCAGTGACGGACGGGCGGCCGTACGTACCGTACGTACCGCCGGGCAGCCGCGAGAGAGGACAGGGAACCATGCGTGAGTTCAGCGGAGTCGGCATCGTGGGCTGCGGCCTGATGGGATCCGGAATCGCCGAGGTCTGCGCCAGGGCAGGACTCGACGTCCTGGTGGCGGAGCGCGAACCCCAGGCCCTGGCGGCGGGCCGGTCCCGGCTGACGGCCTCGCTCGACCGGGGGCTGCGCAGCGGGAAGTTCAGCGAGGCCGAGCGGGAAGCGGCGCTGGGGAGGCTGTCGTTCACCGTCGATCTCGCCGACTTCGCGGACCGCGAACTGGTCATCGAGGCGGTCGCCGAACACCGTGACGCGAAGACCGCGGTCTTCAAGGAACTCGACCGGGTGCTCGCGGGCGACGACGCGGTGATCGCCACCAACACCTCCTCGATCCCCATCATCGACCTGGCCGCCGTCACCGGCAGGCCCCAGCAGGTCGTGGGCGTCCACTTCTTCAACCCGGTACCGGTGCAGCGCCTGGTCGAGATCATCCCCACCCAGCTGACCGCGCCGTCCGTGACGGACCAGGTGACGGCGTTCGCCGAGGCAAGGCTCGGCAAGACCGTCGTCCGCGCCCGGGACCGGGCCGGATTCGTCGTCAACGCCCTCCTGGTCCCCTATCTGATCTCCGCCGTCAGAATGCTGGAGTCCGGGGTGGCGTCCGCCGAGGACATCGACAACGGCATGGTCCTCGGCTGCGCCCATCCCATGGGGCCGCTGCGGCTGCTCGACCTCATCGGTCTCGACACCGCGCTGCTGATCGCCGAGTCGATGTACGACGAGTTCAAGGAGCCGCTCTACGCGCCCCCGCCGCTCCTGCGCCGTATGGTCGCCGCGGGCTCTCTGGGCCGTAAGTCCGGCCGGGGCTTCCACACGTACTCCTGACCCGTACGCCCGTACGCCCGTACGCCACTACGTCCCTAGGCCGTACGCCCCTACGGGTGCCGACCCGGAGCGGGGGCAGGCGTGGCGGCGTCGGCCGGGACGGCACCGCTTCGGGCCGCGGTCACCGCCATCGTCGCGTAGCGCATCGTGAATACGCCTCCCACCGCGTCGACGGCGGCGCCGATGCCCGCCAGAACCTTCGCCGACTCGGCCGGCGGGAGCTGGTGGTGGCCGCCGGTAGTGGGCAGTTGGTCCAGCCACTCGTCCCGGGTGAAGGGCCGCTCCCAGTCGAAGCGCCACTGCTCCGGCTCGTCGAACGCGCCCGCCTCCCGGATGCCGTCGGCCGCCTTGGCGCACAGCGCCGCGTACCCGTCCGGGCCGGCTGTCCACGAGCGGGAAGCGAGCGAGTCGGGCAGGGCCCGGCGGTAGACCTCGGCGAAGGCTTCGGCCAGGTCCGGTGAAGGCCGGCCCGCGTTCCAGAACACCGCCAGCCGGCCGCCGGGCCGCAGGGCATCGGCCGCCTTCGCCGCGCCCAGGACCGGGTCCACCCAGTGCCAGGTCTGCCCGGAGACCACGGCATCGAATGTCCGGCGGGCGGGGTCCCAGGACTCAAACGCCGCCACCTCGACCTCAAGGCCGTGCCGTCGTGCCCAGGCGCCCATCCGGGCGTCGGCGTCGACCCCGAGCACCCGGCAGCCGGCCGCTCGGAACTGCCGGGCCGCGATGCCGGTCCCGATGCCGACATCGAGCAGGTCGGGCCCGGGACTGGCGGCCACGATCCGCTCCACCAGCGCGTCGGGATAGCGGGGTCTGGCCCGGTCGTAGCGTTCGGGGTCCGAGCCGAAGGACTCCGCCGTCCGGCGGGCTCGATGAGGCTCGGACGCGGCGGAATCCGCTCGTTCCGGCGGTATAATGGGCATGTGCCCACTGTAATGGGCGCTTGCCCACTCGTCTACCGGGGTGGGTCGGGCGAGGTGAGGGAGAACGCACGGTGCCGACAGGTGTGGCCATGCGCGACGCGCGCGAGCAACTGTTCGAAGCTGCCGAGCGCGTCCTGCTCAGAGATGGGCCGAGCGCGCTGACCAGCCGGGCGGTCACCACGGAGGCAGGGTGCGCCAAAGGCGTCCTGCACCGGCACTTCGCCGACTTCGACGCCTTCCTCGCCGACTTCGTCCTGGACCGCGTCGCGCGGATCGACCGTCAGGCCGCCGACCTGCGCGAATCCGCCGGGACCGGGACCGGGACCGTCGCCGGGAACCTCACCGGCGCGCTGATGACCCTGTTCGGGTCGGTCGCTGTGGCGATGGTCGGTCTCGTCACCTCCCGGGACGACCTGCGTGCCCGGTTGCGCCTGGCCAGGCCGACCGGCGTCCCCGTCCTGACGGACGCCGCGGCCATGCTCGCCTCCTATCTGACCGCCGAGCGGGAACGGGGCCGGGTCGCGGCGGACGCGGACATCGACACACTCGCTCCCACGCTGATCGGGGCCGTACACATGCTGTTCGCGGACCGGAAGGGCACCCCGCCGGCGGCCGGAGCCGTCCAGAAGGTTGTGACCACGGTTCTCGCCGGGGCCGGGCGGGTACCGCCGCCGTGACCGTCAGTGGCCGCCTCCGGAGGTGACGGCGAGACGCCTGGTGAAGGTCTTGCCGCCGTCCTTCGACTCGTAGACGCCCTCCTGGGTGGCGGCGACCAGACGCTCGGCGGTGATCGCGCTCACCGCCTGGGGAGCGCCGCCGGGCACGGTACCCGCCTCCCGCCAGCTCGCGCCGCCGTCGGCACTGCGGTTCAGCTTTCCGGCAGGATCGATGCCGTAGAGCGCGTCCGGCCCGGCCCAGGAGATGAAGGCCATGACCGGCTTCGCGCCGGGGCCGAACGTCCTGCCGCCGTCGGTGCTGGTGACGAGCCCCGACTCGGTGGTGGCGAGTACGGTGTCGGGGTCCTGGGGACTGACGGCGATGTCGAGCGCCGTGAGTTCCCCGCGCTTGTCCCACCGCACGCCGTCCTTGCTGACCCGCAGCAGACCGTTGGTGCTGTCGTAGCCGTAGACGGTGTCATGCGCGTACTCGATGGCATGGAAGTCGACCTCGCCGACGAGCGACTTGTCCTTCCAGGATTTCCCGGAGTCGGTGCTCTCGATGAGCCCGAGATTGCCGGGCGCGTCCCGGCCGGGGGCCGGATGCCCACTGGCGAGAAACGTTCCGCTCCCGGTGACGGTGAAGCCCATGAAGTCGTCCTTGCGGTCGCCGACGAGCCGTGGTGTGCCGTCCTTGTCCGGCGTGTACACGCCGTCATGGGTGGCGACATAGAGCTTGCCGTCGGCCGGGCCGATCCCGAGCCCGTGGATATGGCTGATGGAGTTTCCGGCCTTCCCGGCTGCCCCGCCGCCTTCCTTTCCACCTTCCTTTCCGCCCTCCTTTCCGTCGCCGTCGGAGCAGGCGGTGAGGGTGAACACCAGCGCGGCGGCCGATGCGGACAGGGCGAGATGACGCTTCTTCATGGGTTCCTGATCAGGTGTCTGGGGCCGTAGCGGCTCAGCTGTACGGGTCGGTCGGGTCGGGTCGGGTTGTACGACGGTGCTGTACGACGGCGTCGGGCGCGGGGAGCCGGTCGCCGCCGCGCTCGGGGTGAGTGC
>NZ_JBSGUP010000591.1:0-5153 GCF_053607985.1 Streptomyces sp. NPDC055078 | reverse complement strand
CTGCTCAGACGTTGACCCCGAAGTCCTGCGCGATACCGCGCAGACCCGAGGCGTAACCCTGGCCGATCGCGCGGAACTTCCACTCCGCGCCATTGCGGTACAGCTCGCCGAAGACCATCGCGGTCTCCGTCGAGGCGTCCTCGCTCAGGTCGTAGCGCGCCAGCTCATTGTTGTCGGCCTGGTTGACCACGCGGATGAACGCGTTGCGCACCTGGCCGAAGGACTGCTGACGGCCCTCCGCCTCGTAGATGGAGACCGGGAACACGATCTTGTCGACCTCGGCGGGCACGCCCGCCAGATTGACCTTGATCTGCTCGTCGTCGCCCTCTCCCTCGCCGGTGAGGTTGTCACCGGTGTGCTCGACGGAACCGTCGGGGCTCTTGAGGTTGTTGAAGAAGACGAAGTTGCCGTCGTTGGTGACCTTGCCCTCGGCGTTGGTCAGCAGAGCGCTGGCGTCCAGGTCGAAGTCGGTACCGGTGGTGGTACGGACGTCCCAGCCCAGGCCCACGACAACCGCGGTCAAGCCGGGCGCGGCCTTGGTCAGCGAGACGTTGCCGCCCTTGCTGAGGCTGACTCCCACGAGTCCCTCCATAGGTTTCCAGGGGCAGCGCCCCCGTCGTGCGTCGATATCGGATCTACGAGTGGATCCTAGTGACCGGCTCCCGCGCAAAACACCCTTTGACGCGGGGGGACGGCACCGATTGCCGGAGCGGTTCCGGCTCCCCCGGCGCTCCTGGCTCCCCCGCCCCGGAGAGCGCCGGACGCCGGCCGGCTCAGAGCGTGTCCAGAGCCTTGACGTACTCGTTCAGATCGCGGGCGTCCGGCAGGGCGTTGACCACGCTCCAGCGGACGACGCCCTCCTTGTCGATGATGAAGGTGCCGCGCACGGCGCACCCCTTCTCCTCGTCGAAGACGCCGTACGCCCGCGAGGTCTCGCCGTGCGGCCAGAAGTCCGAGAGCAGCGGATACTCCAGGCCCTCCTGCTCGGCGAAGACGCGCAGGGTGTGGACCGAGTCGTTCGAGACGGCCAGCAGCTGGGTGTCGTCGTTGACGAACGAGGGCAGCTCATCGCGCAGGGCGCACAGCTCGCCCGTGCACACGCCGGTGAAGGCGAACGGATAGAAGAGGAGTACGACGTTCTTCTCGCCCTTGAAGCCGGCGAGGGACACCGTGCGCCCGTGGTTGTCCTTCAGCTCGAATGCGGGGGCCTTGGTGCCGACCTCGATCGCCATGACGTGTGCGTCCCTTCGCTGAGCCCGTCCGGGTGAAGGGTTTCACCCGGATCCACCCTAATCATGTGCCGGGATCATGTGCCGGGACCCCCTCCGACATGGGTCGGAGGGGGTCCCTGGACGGCTTGCGCCGTGTGTGCTCAGCGCTTCGACTTGGGTGCCACCAGCCGGCTGCCCGACCAGTCCTTGGCGACGCTGACGCTCTTGGTCTGGGAGAGACCGGCGGTCTGGGCGGCATCACTGATGTCGCTGGGTTCGACGTAACCGTCGCGGCCGGTCTTGGGTGTCAGCAGCCAGATCACGCCGCCGTCCTCAAGGAGACCGATGGCGTCCACCAGGGCGTCCGTCAGATCACCGTCCTCGTCCCGGAACCAGAGCACGACGGCGTCGGCGACGTCGTCGTAATCCTCGTCCACGAGGTCCTGGCCGATCACGGACTCGATGGCTTCTCGGAGATCCTGGTCGACGTCTTCGTCGTAGCCGATCTCCTGGACCACCTGTCCGGGCTCGAACCCCAGCCTCGCTGCCGGGTTGGTCCGCTCCTCCGCGTGGTCCGCGGTCGCGCTCACGGCTTGCCTCCTGATCATGTTCGGTAGATGCTGCGGCCGCGCGCGTACGCGCGGCGTTGGCCGTAGTCCACACGGGCGGGGCGGATCGCGCAAGTACCCGGCCGTTCAGACCGTCGAAACGGTGACGTTTGCGTCCGTCTCGCCGCAAGTCCACACACGCTCCACCATCAGCCGCGCCGTATGGCACACCATTGGGCCGCGTTTGCCACTTTACGTCTACTCACCACCGGCTTCAGAACCGAACGCCCAAACGGAACGCTTTACCGGGTTGGGCGTAAGGTTGCGATTTGACCGTACCCGTCACCCGGGGCCGGTCGGGATGTCCCCGAGATCACGGGTTACCCCTCGGTAGAGATGACGTTTCCCTCCCCGAGGTACACGATGGAGGCGGTATGGAGGCGGTGCCGTACCGCCCCGACGACTCGCCCCGACGACTCATCGAGAATCTCCCCGAACAGCTCACCGAACAGCGAAGGAATAGCGTGGCTTCCGGATCAGATCGCAACCCGATCATCATTGGCGGCCTTCCCAGCCAGGTCCCGGACTTCGATCCCGAAGAGACCAAGGAATGGCTGGACTCACTCGACGCCGCCGTCGACGAGCGGGGCCGGGAGCGCGCCCGCTATCTGATGCTCCGGCTCATCGAGCGGGCCCGCGAGAAGCGTGTCGCCGTGCCGGAGATGCGCAGCACGGACTATGTGAACACGATCGCCACCAAGGACGAACCGTTCTTCCCCGGCAATGAGGAGATCGAGCGCAAGGTCCTCAACGCGACCCGGTGGAACGCCGCGGTGATGGTCTCCCGCGCCCAGCGTCCCGGGATCGGGGTCGGCGGCCACATCGCCACCTTCGCGTCCTCCGCCTCCCTCTATGACGTGGGCTTCAACCACTTCTTCCGGGGCAAGGACCAGGGCGACGGCGGCGACCAGGTCTTCTTCCAGGGCCATGCGTCACCGGGCATCTACGCCCGGGCCTTTCTGCTCGACCGTCTCAGCGAGGACCGGCTCGACGCCTTCCGCCAGGAGAAGTCCAGGGCTCCGTACGGACTGTCCAGCTATCCGCATCCGCGGCTGATGCCGGACTTCTGGGAGTTCCCGACCGTCTCGATGGGTCTCGGCCCCATCAGCGCCATCTACCAGGCGCGGATGAACCGCTACATGGAGGCGCGCGGCATCGCCGACACCTCCCGCTCGCATGTCTGGGCGTTCCTCGGCGACGGTGAGATGGACGAGCCCGAGTCGCTCGGCCAGCTCTCCATCGCCGCCCGGGAGGGCCTGGACAATCTGACCTTCGTGGTCAACTGCAACCTCCAGCGGCTCGACGGCCCGGTGCGCGGCAACGGCAAGATCATCCAGGAGCTGGAGTCGCAGTTCCGCGGCGCCGGCTGGAACGTGATCAAGCTGGTGTGGGACCGCTCCTGGGACCCGCTGTTGGCGCAGGACCGTTCCGGCCTGCTGGTGAACAAGCTGAACACCACCCCGGACGGCCAGTTCCAGACGTACGCCACCGAGACCGGTGCGTATATCCGCGAGCACTTCTTCGGCGGCGACCAGCGGCTGCGCGCCATGGTCGAGAACATGACCGACGAGCAGATCCTGCACCTCGGCCGCGGTGGTCATGACCACCGCAAGGTGTACGCGGCGTTCCAGGCGGCCCAGCAGCACAAGGGCCAGCCGACGGTGGTACTGGCCCAGACGGTCAAGGGCTGGACCCTCGGCCCGAACTTCGAGGGCCGCAACGCGACCCACCAGATGAAGAAGCTGACGGTCGACGACCTCAAGGGCTTCCGCGACCGGCTGCACATCCCGATCACGGACGAGCGGCTGGAGGACGGCCCCCCGCCGTACTACCACCCGGGCCGTGACTCGGCGGAGATCCAGTACATGCACGACCGCCGCCAGGCGCTGGGCGGCTATGTGCCGACCCGGGTCGTGCGCGCGAAGCCGCTGGTGCTGCCGGAGGAGAAGACCTACGCGGCCGTCCGCAAGGGCTCGGGACAGCAGTCGATCGCCACCACGATGGCCTTCGTACGGCTGCTGAAGGACCTGATGCGGGACAAGGAGATCGGCAAGCGCTTCGTGCTGATCGCGCCGGACGAGTACCGCACCTTCGGGATGGACTCCTTCTTCCCGAGCGCCAAGATCTACAACCCGCTGGGCCAGCAGTACGAGTCCGTCGACCGTGAGCTGCTGCTCGCCTACAAGGAGTCGCCGACCGGCCAGATGCTGCACGACGGCATCTCGGAGGCCGGGTGCACGGCGTCGCTGATCGCGGCGGGCTCGGCGTACGCCACCCATGGCGAGCCGCTGATCCCGGTCTATGTCTTCTACTCGATGTTCGGCTTCCAGCGGACCGGCGACCAGTTCTGGCAGATGGCCGACCAGCTCGCGCGCGGCTTCGTGCTCGGCGCGACCGCGGGCCGCACCACGCTGACGGGCGAGGGCCTCCAGCACGCGGACGGCCATTCGCAGCTGCTGGCGTCGACGAACCCGGGGTGTGTCGCGTACGACCCGGCCTTCGGGTTCGAGATCGCGCATATCGTGCGGGACGGTCTGCGGCGCATGTACGGCGAGGATGCCGAGGACGTCTTCTACTACCTGACCGTCTACAACGAGCCGATCCAGCACCCGGCCGAGCCCGAGAACGTGGACGTGGAGGGCATCCTCAAGGGCGTCCACCGCTACCGCGCGGGCGACGCGGGCGAGATCCCGGCGCAGATCATGGCGTCCGGGGTGGCCGTGCCGTGGGCGGTCGAGGCGCAGCGGATGCTGGCCGATGACTGGAACGTACGCGCCGATGTGTGGTCGGCGACCTCCTGGAACGAGCTGCGCCGTGAGGCCGTGGAGGTGGATCGGCACAATCTGCTGCACCCGGAGGAGGAGCAGCTCGTCCCCTATGTCACCCGCAAGCTGTCCGGGGCCGAGGGCCCGTTCGTGGCCGTCTCGGACTGGATGCGTTCGGTGCCGGACCAGATCGCGCGCTGGGTGCCGGGGACGTACTCCTCGCTCGGTGCGGACGGCTTCGGCTTCGCGGACACCCGGGGCGCGGCCCGTCGCTTCTTCCACATCGACGCGCCGTCGATCGTGCTGGCGGTGCTGACCGAGCTGGCGCGGGACGGGAAGGTGGACCGCTCGCTGCTGAAGCAGGCCGTGGACCGCTACCAGCTGCTCGATGTGGCGGCGGCGGACCCGGGGGCGGCGGGGGGCGACGCCTGACGGTGGTCGACCGGCAGTGGTTGACCGACGGTGGTCGATCCGAAGCGGTCGACCGAGGCTGGTCGATCCGAAGCGGTTGACCGGAGGCGGTTGACCCGGAGCGGATGGCCGAGGGCGGTGGCGGCGCGGGTTGGGCG
>NZ_JBSGUP010000590.1:0-5164 GCF_053607985.1 Streptomyces sp. NPDC055078 | reverse complement strand
GGCTCATGGACACCCTCGCCGCCCTGGCGGCGTCGGGGGTCACGGTGGTCGTCACCACCCACTCCCCCGCCGATCTGGCCCGCTGCGACCACATCGCCTTCCTCACCCCGGACGGCCGATTCGCGCACGCCGGAACCCCCGATGAGGTGCTGGGGCACTACGCCGCCACGGACTTCGCACAGGTGTACGCGGCGGTCGCGGAGATCCCCCACGATCCCGCCGCCCCCGGGATCACCGAGCCCGGCACGGAGACGACGGCGAAGGCCGCGCGACGGCCACCCCGTACCGGACCGGGACCGCTGGCGCAGTGGCTGCTGCTGACCCGGCGCGGCGGTGAGATCCTGGTGCGCGACCGGCTGACCGCGGCGATCGTCGTGGGCTCCCCGCTCATGATCGTGGCGATGTTCGCGCTGCTGTTCAGGCCCGGTGTCTTCGATCCGGCGCGGCCGAGTCCGTCGTCGTCGGCGATGGTGCTGTTCTGGATCGCGTTCGGCGCGTTCTTCTTCGGCCTGGCCTACGGGCTGCTCCAGATCTGCGGTGAGCTGGCCGTCGTCCGCCGTGAGCGCCTCACCGCGCTGCGGCTCGGCCCCTATCTCGCCTCCAAGGTCACGCTCCTGCTGCCGGTCCTGGCACTGGCCGACGCCGTGCTGCTGGCGGTGCTGCGGGCCGGGGACCGGCTGCCCTCGGCCGGCTGGGACGTGTACGGGTCGCTGTTCCTGACCACCGCGCTGGCGTCCGCGGCCGGGCTGACGCTCGGGCTGCTCACCTCGGCCGCCGTCTCGGACCCCGGCCAGGCCGCGCTGATGCTGCCGCTGCTGTGCTTCCCCCAGGTGCTGTTCTCGGGGGCGTTCGTCCCCGTACCGCTGATGGCGGCGGCGGGGCAGTGGCTCAGCGGGGCGATGACGAACCGGTGGGCGTACGAGGCGCTGGGCGCGGGGGCGGACCTGGAGGGTCTGTGGACGACGGGCGCCTCCCCTCTCGGCCCGCCGCTGCTCGCCTCGTACGGGGACACCTTCGCCCACGCGCCCTGGTCGCGCTGGCTCGTTCTCGCCGGTTTCACCGTCCTCTTCCTGGCGGTGGCCTGGTGGGTGCTCGACCGGCGCTGCCCGACCCTGGCCCGGCCGATCGTCAGCAGGTGAGCCGGGGTTCCAGGCCGTCGGCCGAGGGAACGCGGTCGCGGTAGGTGTTGTCCAGGAAGCGAAGCAGGGCGTCCACGTCCCCGGGGCTCGACGGGAGTCCCAGGGACACCCGGACCGCGCCGCCGGAGGGCAGCCCGAGCCGGGCGAGGTAGTCGTCGATGGTCATGGCTCCCCGGTAGCGCCCGGTGCGCCGCAGGGACTCGGAGCCGATCGCGAAGGCCGCCTCGCCCGCGCCCGGGTTGCAGAAGCACCCCGTCCGCAGGGAGATCCGGGCGGCCGTACTGTCCCTGGCCACGATCCGCTCGTCGACGACGGCGCCGCGCGCGTCGAGGATGTTCAGCGCCACGGTGCCCCCGCGCAGCCGGGTGGTGCGCGGCCCGTAGAGCCGTACCAGCGGCCGGCCGTCGCTGTGGCACAGCCGGGTGAGTCCGGTGAGCAGCCGGGCGGTGAGCCGGGCGACGTGGTCGTGCACGGCGTCGACGCCGACGGTCTCGACCCAGTCGAGACCGGTGCAGATCTCGGGCAGGGCGTGGAAGTTGACGGTGCCGTCCTCGAAGGCGGCCTCGCCGTCCGCGAGGCGGTGCCACTGGCCCTCGGCACTGACGACCTGGATCGTGCCGCCCGAGAACCAGGGCCGCCGCAGCAGCGCCAGCGACTCGGTCCGGGCGATGAGGCAGCCCACGCCCGTGGGGTAGCCGAACACCTTGTACCAGCTCAGTACGGTGAAGTCGGGCCCCCAGTGGCTCAGCCGCAGCGGGTTGGTCGGGGCGAACGCCGCTGCGTCGAGCAGGACGTGCCAGCCGCGTTCGCGTGCGTACGCTATCCACTCCAGGGGGTGCTGCACGCCGCTGAAGTTGCTCTGGGCGGGGAAGGCGAACAGCCCGCGCCCGCCCCGCCGGCCGCGCAGGGCGGCGGCCAGCGCCTGCTCCGGGATCCGCAGGTCGGGCCCGGCGAGCGGCACATAGGTGGTCGCCGCCGACCGGGCGCGGGCGAACTCGCGCAGCCCGTTGACGGAGTTGTGGTTGTCGAGGGTGAGCAGCAGTTCGGCGTGCCGGCGGCGGAACGGGTAGCCCTCGCCGACGAGCCGGCAGGCCCCGGTGGCATTGGCGGTGAAGACGACGGTGTACTCGGCCGGGTCCGCTCCGGCGAAGTCCAGGACCCGGCGCCTCGCCTCCTCCACCAGGGCGGTGGTGGGGGCGGACGCCGGGCTGTCGGTGTGCGGATTGCCGTATACACCGGTCGTCAGCCGGTCGCTCTGCGCGCGGAGCTGGCGGCGGGCGGGAAGTCCCGCGCCGGTGTGGTCGAGATAGACATGGCGGGTGGAGTCGAGATAGCCGTACTCGGCGGTGCGCACGCGCGCGAAGTCCGGCGGGCCGCCGGTGCGGCCGTCGCCGTCCCGCTCGGGGCGACGGCGGTTCTCGTGGCCGTCGTCGCTGATGTGGCTGACGTGGCCGTCGTGCGCGTGCCGCTCGCGGCCGTCGTGGTGGTCGTACTCGTCGTGGTGGCTGTACGCGTCGTGGTCGTCGTACGCGTCGTGGTCGTCGGACGGCGAATTGTCGTCGGTGTCGGTGGTGTGCTCGCTCATGCGTCCCCCACAACCGTCCCGCTCCCCTGGTTCCAGGATGCGGCCGTGTCCGCGCCCCGGCAAGGTCGCCTCGGCGGGAGAGCGGGAGGTCGAGGAGATATCGGCAGGTCAGCGGCGGGTCGGCGGCCTGCGGTCCGGCGGGGACACCCGGCGTTCCCGGCCGGTGAGGCGGAACAGATCAGCCCACTGCCCGGCGGTGAGGCTCTTGGGCAGGGCCATGGGGCCTACCCCGTGCGCCCGCAGCCATCGGTGGAGCTGGTGCCGGGGGACCCCCGGGGCCGCCGCGCCGAGGATCTGCGCCAGTCCGCTCCCCCGGCCCGTGAACACCCGGTGCACGAAGTCCTGGTAGCGGTCGCGGTCGGCGGGCGCCACGAGCGGGCTCCCCCGGCGGGTCAGGGTCAGCAGTCCGCCGTCGACTCCGGGCCGTGGCCTGAACGCCGACGCCGGGACCCGTCCGGCCAGGGCGAAGTCGTACCAGGGCCACCACTGCGCCGTCATCATCGTCGCGCCGCCCACTCCGGCACGGCGGCGCGCGACCTCCCACTGCACCAGGAGCACGGCGTCGGTCCAGCCGGGGGCACGGACGATGTGCCGGAGCATCGCGGTCGTCGCGTGGAAGGGCAGATTGCCGACGAGCACATGGGGCGTGGCGGGCGCCCGGTAGCGCAGGAAGTCGGCGTGGACGATCGTCGTCGGCGCGTGGGTGCGGCCGGCCAGCCGCCGGGCCCTGCGGTCGTCGATCTCGATTCCGGTCAGCGCCCTGCCCAGTCGCTGCAGAGGCAGGGTGAGCGCGCCGTCCCCGGTGCCGATCTCGATGACCGGTCCGGCGGTGCGTTCCACCAGGGCGACGAAGTCGCTGATCACGGCGGGGTCGACAAGGAAGTTCTGGCCGAGTTCATGACGGCCGGGACGGTGGGTGTGCAACAGATACTCCGCGGCTTCGGGTTGAGCCGGGCAGCACCTCGGAGGGCCGCTCGGCGAGTACACGCAGAAGCGGCGGAACGTCCTGAGGGGAACGAGGGCGGACCGCCGCTACGGGCGGCGGGTCCTCGTGTAGCACATGCAGCACATGGGACAAGACCTTAACTGTCCCGTACAGACACTTCAAACCGGTGGGCCGGCCGCCGCCGGGACCCGTACGCGACGGTCCGTCACCCGGGTGGGGATGCCGCCATCGGTGCCCTGTTCGGGCGCTCCCCGGCGTCCGGAGCGTGTGATCACCGCGCGCTGTCCCACTATGGGTCCGGACGCGACCCGAAGGAGGCCGGGGTGGACAAGACCATGCGAGCCGTCGTGCTGGAGGAGCCGGGGCCGGTGGATCAGCTGCGGCTGCGTACGCTGCCGGTGCCCGAGCCCCCGCCGGGGTGGGTCCGGATCAAGGTGGAGGCGTTCGGGCTCAACCGTTCCGAGCTGCACACCCGGCTGGGACTGGCCGAGGGGGTGGTCCTCCCCCGGGTGCTCGGCATCGAGGCGACCGGCACCGTCGACGCCGACCCCGACGGCGTGCTGAGCCGGGGGCAGCAGGTCGCGGCCCTGATGGGCGGCATGGGCCGTACGTACGACGGCGGCTACGCCGAGTACACCGTGGTGCCGCGTGCCCAGGTGGTGCCCTTCCGCTCGGCCCTGCCGTGGGAGACGCTCGGCGCGGTGCCGGAGACCCTCCAGACGGCCCATGGGTCGCTCACCACCGGTCTGGATCTGCGCCCGGGTGATTCGCTGCTGATCCGCGGGGGTACGTCCGCGCTCGGTCTGGCGGCCACCGCCCTCGCCAAGGACATCGGGGCGAGCGTGCTGGCCACCACCCGCAATCCGGACCGGCTCGCGGCGCTCGCCGAGCACGGGGTCGATCAGCCGCTGCTCGACGACGGGGAGATCGCCGCCAGGGTCCGTGAGTTCGTCCCCGAAGGGGTGGACGCCGCCCTGGAACTGGTCGGTACCCCCACCCTGCCGGACACCCTGGCGGCCACCCGGGTCCATGGGACGGTCTGTTTCACCGGCATGCTCTCCAACCAGTGGACGATCCCGGACTTCTACCCGATCGCCTATCTGCCTCGGGGGGTCCGCCTCACCGCGTATCACGGCGACGCCGCCGATCTGCCGCCCGAGGTCCTGCAGCGGTGTCTGGACCGGATCGCGGCCGGGGAGATGACCCTCGGTCCGGTCCATGTCTACTCGCTGGACGACATCAGGGCGGCGCACCAGGCTCTGGAGAGCGGCCGTACCCCGGGCAAGCTCGTCGTCCGGCTCTGAGCCCGCACCCTCACCCGACTCGCTGGAGGGCCTTCTCCCGGCGCTGGGCGACGCTGGAACCCGACTCCCGCCGCGCCATCCGGCGCAGTACGACCGGGGCGACGAGCAGCCCGGCCACCGCCCAGGCACCCAGCACCGCGACGGTCTCCAGCTGCCGCCAGGACTCGCCGATCTCGACGGCGACCGCGGC
>NZ_JBSGUP010000589.1:0-5166 GCF_053607985.1 Streptomyces sp. NPDC055078 | reverse complement strand
GGCCTCGCCCTGCGGGCCGCCGCCGCCGGACTGCCGATCACTCAGCTCTCCGTCTACGAGCCCCCGTTCAACCCGGTCGCGAAAAGCGGCCAGCGACCCGCCGAATACGTCGCCCGGCTGCGCGAACTGCTCGCGGCCGGCCTGCGCGGCGACGCCCTCGCGCTCTTCCTCGCCGAGGCCGGGATGCCGGTGGAGACCCTGGCGCGGATGCGCCACTCCCCCCTGTGGGCCGATCTGGAGGCGGTCGCGCACACTCTCCCGTACGACCACGAGGTCATGGCCAACGGCGCGGTCCCCACCTGCATGCTGAACCAGATCCCCATCCGCGTCATGGTCGCGGACGGCGGCGCCAGCCCCCCGTGGATGCGCGAGGCCGCCGCCCTGGTCGCCCGCGCCCTCCCGCGCGGCCGGCACCGCACCCTGACGGGGCAGACGCACGAGGTGGCGCCGCATGTGCTGGCGCCGCTGCTGGAGGGGTTCTTCGCGGCGTAGCGGTTTTCACGCCGCGAGGATCGCCCTCAGGGGTGGGGGCGACGGCCAGGGTGGTGCGGGCGACAGCGGGCGGCGGAGGTCCCGGGGGGACCCACGCCCTGCGCCGGGATCGTTCAGGCCGCCGACGCTGCCGTGCGCGACGTCGCCGCGATCGTCGCCGAGCCGACCACGCGGGTGCCGTCGTACAGCACGATCGCCTGGCCGGGGGCGACCCCGCGGACCGGCTCGGCGAAGGTGACGCGCAGTTCGCCGTCCTCCAGGGCCGCCGTGACCTCGGTCTCGCCGCCGTGGGCGCGGAGCTGGGCGGTGTAGGTGCCGGGGGCGGCGGGGGCGGAGCCGCACCAGCGGGGGCGGATGGCGGTGAGGGCGGTGACGTCGAGGGCTTCGGCGGGGCCGACCGTGACGGTGTTGCTGACGGGAGAGATGTCCAGGACGTACCGCGGCTTGCCGTCGGGGGCGGGGTGGCCGATGCGCAGGCCCTTGCGCTGGCCGATGGTGAAGCCGAAGGCGCCCTCGTGGGTGCCCACCTTCGTACCGGACTCGTCGAGGATGTCGCCCTCGGAGGCGCCGAGGCGGGAGGTCAGGAAGCCCTGGGTGTCACCGTCGGCGATGAAGCAGATGTCATGGCTGTCGGGCTTCTTGGCGACGGCGAGGCCCCGGCGCTCGGCCTCGGCGCGGATCTCGTCCTTGGTGGTGAGGGTGTCGCCGAGGGGGAAGAGGGCATGGGCCAGCTGGCGCTCGTCCAGGACGCCGAGGACATACGACTGGTCCTTGGCCATGTCGCTGGCGCGGTGCAGCTCGCGGCTGCCGTCCGCCAGTGTGACGACCGTCGCGTAATGGCCAGTGCAGACCGCGTCGAAGCCCAGCGCGAGCGCCTTGTCCAGCAGCGCGGCGAACTTGATCTTCTCGTTGCAGCGGAGGCAGGGGTTGGGGGTGCGGCCCGCCTCGTACTCCGCGATGAAGTCCTCGACCACGTCCTCGCGGAAGCGCTCGGCGAGATCCCATACGTAGAAGGGGATACCGATCACATCGGCGGCGCGGCGGGCGTCGCGCGAGTCCTCGATGGTGCAGCAGCCGCGCGCGCCCGTGCGGAACGACTGGGGGTTGGCGGAGAGCGCCAGATGGACCCCGGTCACATCGTGTCCGGCCTCGGCGGCGCGGGCGGCGGCGACGGCGGAGTCCACGCCGCCGGACATGGCGGCGAGGACACGGAGCGGGCGCTGAGAAGTCTGAGTCATAGCCCCACCAGGGTACGGGCCCCGGGAACCGAAGGCTCGCGCGTATGCGTTGAACAGCGTATGGGGAGCGATGGCGGGCGCGGAGAGCAGCGGGGCGGACGGCGAATCGGCAGGCGGGGCGTGCTGATCGGAGGCGCCGCCGTGGTGGCGGGCGGCGGTGCGCTGGCGTACGACGAGCTGAGACGGCTGTGGCGGCGGGTGCCCGGGATGGCGAAGCCGCGCAAGGAAGGTGAGCTGGACCACATAGGCGCGGAGTGGACGGCGGCCTCGCGGGCGAACTGGCGGCTGGCGGACCGCCCCGACGACTACCGCATCGACCGGGTGATCATCCATGTGGTGCAGGGCAGCTACCCGACCGCCCTGAGGGTCTTCAAGAACCCGGGGCACGGGGCGGCGACCCACTATGTCGTCCGTAAGGACGGGCATGTCGCCCAGATGATCCGCGAGCTGGATGTGGGTTTCCACGCGGGGAACCGCGAGTTCAACGAACGCAGTATCGGCATCGAGCACGAGGGGTTCGTGGACCGGCCCCAGGATTTCACGGCCGCGATGTACGAGGGGTCAGCGAAGCTCACGGCCGGCATCTGCGTCCGGTACGACCTGCCCGTGGACCGCAAGCACATCATGGGACATGTGGAGGTACCCGGCACCGATCACACCGACCCGGGGCCGCACTGGGACTGGGACCGCTATCTGAAGCTGGTGCGGGCCGCGATGCCCTCGGCGCGGCGGACGGCGCCGGTCACCGCGAGTCCTTGAGCCACCCCGAGTGCTTGAGTTCCGCCGAGTCCTTGAGTTCGGCCGAGTCCTTGAGTCGCCGCGAGTGCTTGAGTTCCGCCGGGCTGCCCGTCGGCTCAGAGCCGCCCGTCAGCTCAGACCTGCCGTACGGGCCCGCGCCACCGCCGGACCGATCGCCTCGGCGACCGCCTCCACATCCGCCTTGGTCGAGGTGTGGCCCAGGCTGAAGCGGAGCGTGCCCCGGGCCAGGTCCGGGTCGGTGCCGGTCGCGAGCAGGACATGGCTGGGCTGGGCGACCCCCGCCGTACACGCCGATCCCGTGGAGCACTCGATGCCCTGCGCGTCCAGCAGCAGCAGCAGGGAGTCGCCCTCACAGCCGGGGAAGGTGAAGTGGGCGTTGGCGGGGAGCCGGTCGTCCGGGTCGCCGCCGAGGATCGCGTCCGGGACCGCCGTACGGACCGCCCGGACCAGTTCGTCCCGCAGTCCGCCGATCTCCCGCGCGAACTCCTCGCGGCGCTCCGCCGCGAGCGCTCCGGCCACCGCGAAGGCCGCGATCGCCGGGGCGTCCAGGGTCCCGGAGCGCACATGCCGCTCCTGGCCGCCGCCGTGCAGTACGGGGACGGGGGTGTGGTCCCGGCCCAGCAGCAGGGCGCCGATTCCGTACGGGCCGCCGATCTTGTGGCCGGAAACCGTCATGGCGGCCAGCCCGGAGTCCGCGAAGCCGACATCGAGCTGGCCGAACGCCTGGACGGCGTCCGAGTGCGTCGGTACGCCGAACTCGGCCGCGACGGCCGCGAGCCGGTCGACCGCCATGACCGTGCCGATCTCGTTGTTCGCCCACATCACGGTGGTGAGCGCGACATCGTCGGGGTTGCGTCCGATCGCCTCGCGCAGGGCTTCCGGGTGCACCCTGCCGTACGCGTCCACCGGCAGGTACTCGACCGTCGCGCCCTCGTGCTCGCCGAGCCATTCGACCGCGTCGAGGACGGCGTGGTGCTCGACCGGGCTGGCGAGCACCCTCGTCCTGGCCGGGTCGGCGTCCCGCCGCTGCCAGTACAGGCCCTTGACGGCGAGGTTGTCCGCCTCCGTGCCGCCGGAGGTGAACACCACCTCGCTCGGCCGGGCGCCCAGCGCCTCCGCGAGGGTCTCGCGGGCCTCCTCGACGGTACGGCGGGCCCGGCGCCCGGCGGCGTGCAGCGCGGAGGCGTTGCCGGTGACGGTGAGCTGCGCGGTCAACGCCTCGACGGCCTCCGGCAGCATGGGAGTGGTCGCAGCGTGGTCGAGGTATGCCATGGAGACGCCGATTCTACGAGCACGGTGCGGGGGTCGTCGGGGCGCCGTCCGGAACTGTGCGGTGTGGGGTGGGTGGGGCGGGAAGGGTCACCACGGGGGCCATGCGGGGGCGGGGCCTTGCGGGGCGGGGGCCGCTTGCCCGGTACGGGCCCATGCCCACGCCCAGTACAGGCCCTTGCCCAGCCCGGGTCCATGCCGGGGCTCCGCCCCGGACCCCGCGCCTCAATCGCCGGCGGGGCTGAATTGCAGGGGCTACAGCTCGCCCAGTCGGAGCGCGAGTTGGCCGATGTGGGTTTCCCAGGCGAGGAGGGGGGCGCGGGGATCGGTGGTGCGGGGGCCGGTGTGGGTGAGGGTGAGGCGGGGGCCGTGTCCGGTGCCCTCGGTGAGGTGCCAGCGGACCTCGCCGTCGGGACGGTTGTAGGCGAGCAGGTTGGGCGGGCGCAGGGCGGTGATGGGGCCGGGAGGGGCCTCGGGGATGGCGAAGCCCTTGGGGGCGGGGCCGCCGAGCAGCGGGGTTGCGGTGCCGGTCAGGTCGGCCCAGACGAGCTGTGCCGGGCGGACGAGCTGGCGTTCGAAACGGATGCACCAGCCCTCAGGGGTGGTTTCGACAATGCCCCGGCCGAGGCCGAACTGTTCGATGTAGGACTCGTGCAGCCTGCCGCTGGTGTCGCGCATGGCCGAGATCTCCACCCCGTCGAGAAACTGGCCGAGCGCGGTCACGCACCCATGCCAGCCCGATGCGAAGCTCGCCGCACCGAACCGGTCACCGAAAGTGTGCACCAGGGTGAGCAGGGAGCCCTCGCCGTCGGGGACGATCTCCCAGCGGAGATGGTCATCGCCCCAGGTGAAACCGAAGAGGCGGGGCTCTTCGGCGTCGGTGACGACACCCGTCAGGTCCGGTTCGGTCTCGCCGGGGAAGAGGAAGCCGACCTTGCCGCCGGGGCGCAGTTCCACGCTCACCTCGGAGGGGAACCACCGCGCGAGCTGCTCGGGTCGGGTGATCGCGTCCCAGACCCGCTGCGGCGGGTGCGCGAGGCGCCGCTCCATCCGCAGGGCGGTGCGGCCGTCGGCGGTGGTGGTGAGGGTGTCGGGGTGGTGGTTCATGAGGAGTCGTCCTCCGTCGCGCCGGTTGGACGTACGCCAGGACGGGGCGGGCGGTTCATCCGCCGGCGCGGGGTCCCTGGGCGGGCCGTCCTGGAGTGGGTCGCCGTGACGCGTGCCGGGATGGGGTTCGGGTGCGTCAGAACGACCCGACCACAGATGGCGGCGGTACGCGAGCCGGACGTACGGCTCCGCGAGGGTTCAGCCCTGACCGGCGGAGTCCGTACGGGCGGAGACCGGCCCCGCGGAAGGCCCGCGGAGGGCCCGCGGAGGGCCCGGGGCTCCGCCCGGACCGGTGTAGACC
>NZ_JBSGUP010000588.1:0-5181 GCF_053607985.1 Streptomyces sp. NPDC055078 | reverse complement strand
GCATCGGCGAGCGGCTCACCCAGGCGCAGCCCGAGCTGTGCGCCGCGCTGACGGCCGGGTCGCCGCCCGCCGCCGCCGACCCCCTCGATGTGGCCGCCGCCGCGTATGTCCTGCGGCCCACCGGATGGGTGAAACTTGTCGCCGCCGCGGGGGAGGAGGCCCAGCGCGCGGACGCCGAGCGCGCCGACGAGGCCGGCCGCCGGGAGCTGGAGCGGCTGCGCGCGGAGCTGGCCGAGGCGCGCGGGCTCACCAAGAGCGAGACCGAGCGGCTGCGCGGTGAGCTGGAGACGGCCCGTAAGGAAGCCGAGTCGCTCCGCCGCAAGATGCGCAGTGCCCAGAGCGACATCAAGCGCGGCGAGGCCGCGCTGCGCCGGGCGGGCGCCGAGATCGAGGCCGTACGGTCGGAGGCCGCGGCCCGGGTGTCGGCGGCCGAGAGCGAGGCCCGGCGGCTCAAGGCACGCCTCGGTGAGGCGGAGGCGTCGGTGGAGGCCGGGCGGCGAGCCGCCCGCGAGGGCCGCTCGATCGAGGACATGCGGCTGCGGCTGCTGCTGGACACCGTGCTGGACGCGGCCCAGGGGCTGCGCCGGGAACTGGCGCTGCCGCCCGTGTCCGCCCACCCCGCCGACACGGTCGACGCGGTCGAACCCGGCCGGATGTCGCCCAAGGACATCGCCACCCGCGCGCTCTCCGACACCGACCCCGCGCTCCTCGACCAGTTGCTCGCGCTGCCGCAGGTCCATCTCGTCGTCGACGGCTACAACGTCACCAAGACCGGCTATCCCACGATGCCGCTGGAGAAGCAGCGGCTGCGGCTGCTCGGCGGGCTGTCGGTGCTCGCGGCGCAGACCGGGGCCGAGATCACCTGTGTCTTCGACGGCGCGGAACTGGCGGCCCCGGTGCTGCTCGCGCCACCGCGCGGGGTGCGGGTGCTGTTCTCCAAGCCGGGGGTGACGGCGGACGAGCTGATCCGTCAGCTGGTGCGGGCGGAGCCGCCGGGCCGGCCCGTCGTCGTGGTCTCCACCGATCGCGAGGTCGCCGACGGTGTGGCGAAGGCCGGGGCGCGTCCGGTCGCGTCCGTGCTGCTGCTGAGACGCCTCTCCCGCGTGTGACCGGGTTTCCGGGTCCACCCGGTTCTGTGTCTGACCGAGTCCCGGGTCCACCCGGTTCTGTGTCTGACCGAGGCCCGGGTCCGACCCAGGCCCGGGCCTGACGGGCCTCGCGTCCGACCGGGTCCCCGCGCCCCGGCTTGTGCTCGGTCCGACCTGTCCGGCCCGCGCCTCTCGTGTCCGGCCCGCGCCTGCCTCGTATCCGCTCCCTATCCGCTCCGTATCCGGTCCGGACCGGATACGACCTGTGTCCGGCCCGCGCCGGCCTCGCTTCTGATCCGCGCCCGGCGAACCGGTGGCGAACCGTCCCGGCGAACCGGCGGCGGAACCCGGGGGAGGGCGGGGCCCGTTCGCTACGAGGCCCCCGGCGTGGGGTGGGCCGTTCCGGCCGCTCCGGCGCAATCGTGTCGATTGTCAATTCCCATGCCCAATGCCCGAATTCCTGCCGGATTCCTTCCTCTTGGCAGGAGGCGGAGAGTCAATTGGCCATTACCACGCGTGGGATATGGGTAAAGAAAACGCTCCCGGCCAAGATTTTTCCCGGCAGGATTTGAAGTGATCACAGAAGCGTCACTAGGGTCAGGCGTCGAACCTTCGCGCGGTTGATCGCCCATCCGGGGTGACGGCGGAGGTACCGCCGTGTCCGTGCGTCTCAGCCTGATTCCGGGGGAGCTGGGTGCGTGGAGCCGGGGATTCAACCCCCCACAGCCCGGCAGGCGGCTGAGGAAGAAGGAGCTCGCCTCCGTGGCGTCCCACCGTCGTCCCAAGCAGCCGAGCCGCACCCGAGTGACCGTGCTCACCGCGACCGCCGCCGCTGCCGTCGCCATGACCGCGCAGACTGCCCAGGCCGATCCGAAGCCGAGCAAGAGCGAGGTCAAGGAAAAGGTCGACAAGCTCTACGAAGAGGCGGAGAAGGCCACCGAGAAGTTCAACGGTGCCAAGGAGCAGCAGAACAAGCTCCAGAAGCAGGTCGACGCCCTTCAGGACAAGGTCGCCCGCGGCCAGGACGAGCTGAACACCCTGCGGGACAACCTCGGTTCGGTGGCCAGCGCGCAATACCGCTCCGGCGGGATGGACCCCTCCCTTCAGCTCCTGCTCTCCTCGGACCCGGACAGCTACCTCGACAAGGCGTCCGCGCTCGACCAGATCGGCACCAAGCAGACCGAGGCCATCGACGAGATCCAGGCCAAGCAGCGCACTCTCGCGCAGCAGCGCAAGGAGGCCCAGAGCAAGCTGGGCGACCTGGCCGACACCCGTAAGGAACTCGGCACCAAGAAGCGCGAGGTCCAGACCAAGCTCGGCCAGGCGCAGAAGCTGCTCAACTCGCTGAGCGCGAAGGAACGCGCCGCCGTCAAGGCCGAGGACACCCGTGCCAACCGCGCGAGCGAGCGCGCCGACCTCGGTAAGCCCAAGCCCGGCTCGCAGCGCGCGTCGTCCGCGTTCGGAGCGGCCCAGAGCAAGATCGGTACGCCGTACGTCTACGGCGCTTCGGGCCCGAACTCCTTCGACTGCTCCGGACTGACCTCCTGGGCCTTCTCCCAGGCCGGTGTCTCCATACCCCGGACCTCCCAGGCCCAGGCGGGCATCGGCACCCGGATCAGCTCCCAGAGCGACCTCAAGCAGGGCGATCTGGTGTTCTTCTACGGCGATCTGCACCATGTCGGCTTCTACGCGGGCAACGGCCAGGTCCTGCACGCGCCGCGCACCGGCGCCGTCGTGCGCTACGAGTCGATCAACAACATGCCGTACCAGTTCGGGGTCCGGGTCTGACGCTCCCCTTAGGGCCCGTGACTTCGGGGCCGCGACTTCAGGCCCGTGACTTCGGGGCCCGTGATGCTTCCGCCGGCACCGGTACCACCCGTGCCGGGACGCCCAATCGGGGGAATTCCCGCACCTCTCGCTGACGCCGCGCCCTGCCGGTGACCTGTGATCTCCCGGCCGGGGCCCGCTGTGCGTGTCCTGCGATGTCTTTGGCCGCTGTGTGATCGTCCGGCTACTGTCTGCCGCGCGACATGCCCCGTACGGCGCCCCTGTGCTCCCCAGCACTTCGTGCTGCGCCCGTACACCTCGTACAGCGGAAGGGAGCGCGGCCCGTGGCAGCTCACCGACAACCCCGAGGGACTCGACGGCCCTCAGGGACCGGCCTGACTCACAGTGCCCGGGCGACCGTACTGACCGCCGCGGCGGCGACGGCCGCGGCGGCGCTCGGGGCCGGGGCGGCGAGCGCCGATCCGCACGACGCCTCCCCGGGGGGTGCGCGGGCCGCGGTGGACCGGCTGTTCGAGGAGGCCGAGAAGGCCACCGAGAAGTTCAACGCGGCCGACGAGCGGGCCGGGAAGCTGCGCGCGAAGGTCGACCGGGCGCAGGACAGCGTGGCCCGGGGCCAGGAGCGCGTCAACCGGATGCGCGGGGCGCTCGGATCCCTGGCGGGCGCGCAGTACCGCTCCGGCGGTATCGACCCCTCCCTCCAACTCCTGCTCTCCTCGGACCCGGACACCTATCTGGAGCGGGCCGAATTCCTGGGCCGGGTCAGCGAGCGCCAGAACTCGGCCCTCCACGACCTCCAGCGGGCGCAGCGCCGGCTCGGCCAGGAACGCGCCGAGGCCACCCGCGACCTGGCCGAACTGGAGCGCAGCCGGACCGCCGTCGCCCAGCACAAGCGCACCGTCGAACGCAAGCTCTCCCAGGCCCAGCGGCTGCTGAACTCCCTGTCCGCCCAGGAGCGCGCGGACTACGACGGCGACTCCCGGGCCTCCCGCTCCGGCCGTGACTCCGCGCCCGAACCCGCCGCCGGCTCCGGCGACTCCGCCGCCTCCCCGCGCGCCGCCGCCGCTGTGGCGGCGGCCCGGGGCGTGGTGGGCCGCCCCTATGTGTGGGGCGCCAACGGGCCCTCCGGCTTCGACTGTTCCGGGCTCACCCAGTGGTCCTACGCCCAGGCGGGCGTCGGACTGCCGCGCACCTCGCAGGCGCAGCGCTACGCAGGCCGCCAGGTCCCCCTCTCCGAGGCCCGGCCCGGCGATCTGGTCGCCTACCGCGACGACGCCAGCCACATCGGGATGTACGTCGGCAACGGCCAGGTCGTCCACGCGCCCTACCCCGGCGCATCGGTGCGCTACGACCCCGTCGGCATGATGCCCGTCTCATCGGTCACCCGCGTCTGACCCGGGCCGCCGCGTTCGTTCCGTACGATCGGCGGGGTGGCAGAACATCGGCGCGCGGGACGGCGGGCCATCCGGAGGACGGCAGGGCTCTCGCTCGCCGGGGCGCTGCTCGCTCCCGCGCTGCTGGCGGGCTGCGGCACACCCGGCGCCTCACCCGACACCACCACCACCGAGCGGGATATCCGGCGCACCCTGGACGAGCGGTCGGCGGCCGTTCTCGCCCACGACGAGCGCGCGTACCTGGCCGCGCTCGCCCCCGGGACGGCGGAGCTGCGGGCCGAGGAGCGCCGGCAGTTCCGCAATCTCGCGGAGGTGCCGTTCGACTCGTGGGAGTACCGGCTCGGCAAGGTACGGCGCGAGGGGGAGCGGGCCCGTGCCGACGCGGAGCTGCGCTACCGCGTCACCGGCTATGACTCCGCTCCCGTCACCGCGGGCCGGGCCCTGGAGCTGGCGCGGCGCGACGGCCGCTGGTATGTGACCGCCGACCGCCCGGCGAAGGGCGGTGCGCAGCAGCTCTGGCAGCAGGGTCCGGTCCGCGCCGTGCGCGGCGAACGCAGCCTGGTGCTCGCCGTCGGCCAGGCCCCCGCCCGGCTCAAGGACCTCGCGGCGACCGCCGACCGCTCCGTCCCCACGGTCTCGGCCGCCTGGCGCTCCCCCTGGGCGGGCCGGGTCGTCGTCCTCGTCCCCGCATCGCTGGACGCGATGGGCGCGCTGCTGGGCGCCCCCGCGGCCGGGTACCGGGGCATCGCCGCCGTCACCACGGGCGAGACCGGGACCACGGGCGCGGCGCCCGCCGACCGGGTGATCGTGAACCCGGCCGCCTACGCCGTCCTCGGCGACTTCGGCCAGGACGTCGTCCTCACGCATGAGACCACCCATGTCGCGACCCGCGCCTACACCTCCCGGGCCACCCC
>NZ_JBSGUP010000587.1:0-5211 GCF_053607985.1 Streptomyces sp. NPDC055078 | reverse complement strand
GTCCGGGCGCCGTCATCACGGCGCCGTTCCGCCGGCCGGTTCGCGCACGGTGCGCCGCTCGACGCGCTTGGCGGCGCGGGGGTCCCCGGAGCGGGCCACGACGACGCGCTGGACGAACACACCGGGCAGCTGGATCTCATCGGGGTCCAGCTCTCCCGGTTCGACCAGCTCCTCGGTCTCGACGACGGTCACCCGGCCCGCCATGGCCACCAGCGGGTTGAAGTTGCGCGCGGAGGCGTGGAAGACGAGATTGCCGTGGCGGTCCGCCCTGGCGGCCCGCACCAGGGCGAAATCGGCGGTGATCGCCTGCTCCAGCACATGGACCCGGTCGCCGAACGTACGCAGTTCCTTGGCCGGAGAGGCCACGGCGACCTCCCCGTCCGGGCCGTACCGCCAGGGCAGACCGCCCTCGGCGACCTGGGTGCCCACGCCCGCGGGGGTGTAGAAGGCGGGTACGCCGACGCCACCGGCGCGCAGCCGTTCGGCCAGCGTGCCCTGCGGGGTCAGCTCCACCTCCAGTTCGCCCGCGAGGTACTGGCGCGCGAACTCCTTGTTCTCCCCCACGTACGAGGCCGTGACCCGGGTGACGCGCCGGGCCGCCAGCAGCAGGCCGAGACCCCAGTCGTCCACCCCGCAGTTGTTGGAGACCAGATGGAGTCCCCGCGCTCCGTTGTCCAGCAGTGCGCCGATCAGCACGCTCGGGATTCCACTGAGCCCGAACCCTCCGACGGCGATCGTCGCGCCGTCGCCGATGCCGCCGACCGCCTGCTCGGCGGAGGGCACTGTCTTGTCCATGGAACCTCTTTGATCGTCCGATCGATGGTGTCGCGGCCCGGCCGAAGGCCCGCACGGCGCCTCACCGTTCTAGACCGGCAAATTCGTTTCGTCAATATACTTTCGAAACTTTGCATTCAATTCGATCGACGGCTACACTCCCGCCCATGGTGGCCAAGGGCGGCAAGCAGACATTGAGCGACGAAGTGCGGGCCAAGTTGCGCGCCGACATCCTGGGGGGCCGGCTGCTGCCCGGGTACCGGCTGAAGTTCCCCACGCTCAGCGCCCGCTACGACGTCAGCGTGAGCGTGCTGCGGGAGGCGCTCGTACGGCTGGCCGAGCAGGGACTGGTGCGGTCCGAGCCCCACCAGGGCTTCGTGGTGACCCCGCTGTCCCGGGAGACCCTCGGCGAGCTGACCGAGGCCCGCGTCGAACTGGAGGCGCTGGTGCTGCGCCGCTCCGTCGCGGAGGGCGACCTCGCCTGGGAGTCGGGCGTCGTCGCGGCCCATCACACGCTGGAGCGCACCCCGTACACCGCACAGGGCGACGACAACCGCGTCGACGACGGCTGGGCCGCCGCCCACGCCGCCTTCCACGAAGCCCTGCTGGTCGGCTGCTCCAACCGCCGGCTGCTGGACATCGCCCTGGGGCTGCGGGACGAGGCCGAGCTGTACCGCCGCTGGTCGCAGACGCTCGGCGACGAGCCCAGCCGCGATCTGGCGGGCGAACACCGCGCCCTGCTCGACGCCGCGCTCGCCCGGGACCCGGAAGCCGCCGCCGAGGCCCTGTGCGCCCATGTCCGGCACACCACCGAACTGCTGCTGTCCGCCGCCGACCGCCTGGACACCGAACCCGCGCCGCAGGACACACCCGTCACATCCGCGTAGCGACCGCGGATTCCCGGGCCCTGCCCCGCTCCTTCTCCCCGGACACAGGTGCCCAGACCCTGGCGGACAACCGCCCGCCGGGGTCACGGGGCGGGCGGGTTCACCCCGGGGTTTCCGCCCGGTGCGGGACCGGCGCCGAGCAGGTCCGCCAGCCCCTGGCGGGTGGTGGCGAGCACGACACGGTCGTCGCGGTGCAGCACATAGCCGGGGTGGGGATCGAAGAGCAGACCGGGTGTGTGCGGCCGGTCGTCGTCGGGGTAGACGGCCGCCAGATCGGGGCGGCGGTCGTCCGGCTCGGCCGTGTCCAGGGCGAGTACGCGCCACTGCCCCGGCCGGCCCGCCTCACCGATGGTCAGCCCCTGGAGCCGGGGCAGTTCGGCGACATCGAGGGCGGCGAAGACCAGCACCCGGCGTTCGACCGGTATGGCACCGAGTATCTGACGGCCCATCATGGCTCCGGCGAAGGCGGGCGCCGCGAGTGAGGTGACACTGCGGCTGCGGGTCACCGCGTCGGGGTGCGCCGCGCGCAGGGTGCGGTAGACGGCGGTGGCGAACTCGTCGTCGTACAGCCGCAGCGCCACCCTCAGCCGGGCCGATACGGTACGTGCGCACAGCGCCGCCTCCAGGTTGGTGGTGTCGGAGCTGGTGAGGGCGAGCAGCGCGTGCGCCCGGTGGGTCCTGGCCGCTTCGAGGACGCCTTCCTGGGTGACATCGCCGAGGACGACGGGGACGCGCAGGCTCCGGGCGAGCGCGATCCCACGGGCTTCGGGGTCCTCCTCCACGCAGACGACAGGGATGTCGAGTTCCCGCAGCCTGGCCAGCACCCGGGTGCCGATCTTGCCGAGACCGAGCAGGACCACATGCCCGGCCAGACCCCGGGGCGGCTTGCGCAGCGAGGTGGCGGAGCGGAAGGAGCCCAGGGCTTCCAGGACCGCCGCGACCATGACCGGCAGCAGCAGCATGCCGACCAGACCGCCGAGGAGTTGCAGCATCTGACGGTCGGTGGGCTCGCCCACGGCGGGGTCGTTGATGGAGAACAGATCGAGCAGCGTGATGTACGCGGCGTGCACGGGGTGGTCGCCCGTGGTGACCCAGGACGCGACCGCCAGGGCCCCCACCACCGCCGCGAACCCCGCCAGGGACCAGCGCACCCGGCGCGAGAACAGGTGCCCGAACGGCAGCACCGCCGCACCCAGCCGGCGGGGCGGGGCGGCGGGCGCGGAGTGCGAGACCGCCTCCAGGACGATGGTGCCCCGGCCCGCCGACGCGGCCACCTCCTGATCGTCCGGCAGGAGTCGCGGGCCCCGGGTGCCACTGGCGTCCGTGCCTTCGGTGCCCGCGGGATCGCTGGTCGTCGACGAGAGGAGCGCCAGGGTGCACAGCCCCGGCTCGGCCACCTCGCCCCGGCCCGGCGGGGGCCGCTCGACCGCCCGCAGGAGCAGTCCGTCCGCCTGGACGACCTTGCTGGTGCCGGTCACGGCCGCCGCGGCCAGCGCGGGGGCGGCCGTGTCCGCGTCCGACAGAACCGTGGTGGAGGAGTCGATGACATCGGGCGCCGCAGAGCCGTCGGGGGCACCGGGGCCCGTACCCGCGACCTCCGCCGCCTGGTCCAGCAGCTCCGCCAGATACTGCCCGAGCTTGCGGTTGTACAGCCGGATCACCAGGCGCAGCCTCGGGTTGAGCCGGCGTGCCGCCAGTGCCGCCCTGATGTTGATCTCGTCGTCCTCGTAGACGAGCGCGAGGGCGTCGGCGTCCGCCACACCCGCCTCACGCAGCGCGGCGGCGTCGGGGTCCTCCCGCTCCAGCACCCGCAGGGAGCCCGCCACCGCCTCCGGTGCCCCGCCCGTGTCCGGCATGAGCAGGGTGACCCGCTGGCGGTAGAGATTCCGTAGTTCCGCCGCCAGTCTGAGGGCGAGCGCGTCGTCTCCGCCGATCACCATCTCGCCTGCGGTGACCGGGTGTTGGTGCCGGCCGTGTTGGGAGTTCACCCGCCCAGAATGCCCTGCCCGGGGCCGGGCCCGGCCCATCGGCCCACGGCCCGGTGGCCGAGCGCGGTTCGGCGGAGCGTCCGGGGGTGCGCGGGCACCCGGTCGCGGGGGCTCGCCGCCGGGTGGGCGGAGGGCCTGGCGTATGCTCCGGGTGATCCGGTACGGAGGGCCCTCGGTACCGCGGCGGCCGGGCATCGTACGAGGTCGTGGTGGTTCCCGTGGCCCGCCCCGGAGCATGACCGCCCGGGCAGCGAAAAGTGACTGGCCGTGGCTGCTATGTGATAATCGCGTGCGATAGTCCACAGTCCACATAGCCCTGACGGATCACCCAGGGAGTCTCCGCCGCGGCGGGGCCCATGACACCGGCTCGTGCTTTTTCTGAGGGAGAGGACGGGTCTCCATGGCGACCGAGAACGGGTCGGAGCCTGCGGAGGCGGCCGGGCGGGCAGTGGACGCGGCAGCCGCCGACACCGTCGCGGAGCGGGGTCCGTCGGCGGGCAGCACGGTACAGATCGTCGATCACGCCCTGATGGTCCTCAAGGCCATCGCCGAGGCGGACAGGCCGCGCGGTGTGCGTGAGTTGAGCCGCGATCTGATGATCAGCAAGAGTTCCACCCAGCGGATTCTGGCCTCCCTGGAGCGGGTGGGGCTGGCGGTCGCCGAGGAGAACACCCGCAAATATGTGATCGGCCCGGCCGCGCTCACGCTCGCGTGGAAGCACGCGGCCAACAGCGATCTGGTGAGTGCCGCCGCGGACACCACGGCGCGGATCGCCGCCGTGACCGGTGAGACCGCGTGTGTGTCCACCATCGTCGACGGCCGCCGGGTGACGGTGTACGAGGCGGAGAGTTCACAGCCACTGCGTCTGATCACCGGTGTCGGCCGCCCGTACTCCCTGTTCTCCGGTGCCACCGGCCGGGTGCTGCTGGCGCTGCTGCCCGAGGACCGGCTCGAACGGCTGGTACGGGAGTACGCGTCGGCCGAGCCCACGACGGCCGCGGACGCGCGCGCGATCAGCGACCGTATCGCCACCGCGCGGGCGCGGGGGTATGCGCTGAGCCGGGAGGAGTGGATCACCGGCGGGTGCGGAGTCGCCGTGCCGATCGGCACCCAGGGCACCATCACGGCCGCGCTGAGCATCTACGGGCCCGAGGCCCGTCTCACCGACCGGCGCATGACCGAGTTGGTCCCCACGCTGCGGACTGCTGCCGCGCAGATCGCCATCCGCTGGCAGCAGCCGGCGTAACGTCGTCCCGCCGGGCCCGCCTCACCGGTCGGCGCATGACCGGACCGGTCCTCATCCTCACGCTGCGGGCGGCTACCGTGCGGATCGCCATCGGGTGGCGGCAGCCGGTGTAGTTCTCGCCCCTACAGGGCCGGGCATCCCGGCTCCGGCCCGGGCTCGTCCCGAGTTCCCCCGGAGCATCGGGTGCCGCTCCGGTGAGGCTGAGATCGCCCTACGTACCCGCGCGCGGGTACGCACCAGGGGGCGACAGCCCCTCGTAGCTGTCACGCCCACGCACCCAGCCCCCGGGGCTCCGCCCCGGACCTCCCCCTACGCC
>NZ_JBSGUP010000586.1:0-5243 GCF_053607985.1 Streptomyces sp. NPDC055078 | reverse complement strand
ACTGGGAGGTGCTGGGCGCCCGGCTGCTCGCCGCGGGAGCCGCCGCGGCCGGCGGGGCGATGCTCGCCGTCGCCGCCGTCGCGGCGTCCGCCGCGCTCTTCCTCGCCCTGGTGGTGGTGGCCACCGCCGGGGTGGGAGCCGGTGCCCTGATGACCACCAGCGACCTCGGCCCGGGACACGTGGCCGGTGTGGTCGCCCTGATCGCGGTGCTGTTCGGCGCGTTCGTGCCGTCGATGTCATTCAGGCTGTCCGGACTGCGGATGCCCCCGCTGCCCTCCAACGCCGCGCAACTCCAGGAAGGCATCGAGCCGCACTCCCCGTCCGCGATCGCCTCCCGCGCCGTCGTCGCCGACGGCTGGATGACCGGCCTGTACGGTGCCACCGCCGCAGTCTGCGCGGCCTGCCTGCTGGGCCTCATGCACCGGCCGACCCTGCCCACCGTCCTGATGTCGGCCGCCCTGTCGCTGCTGTTGCTGCTGCACAGCCGCGGCCTCGGCAACATCCTCCAGCGGCTCTCCCTGGTCACAGCCGGTGTGTGGGGCGGAGCGCTGCTGGTGTACGACACCGCCGCGGACGCCGACCCGGGCGGGCGGCTGCTGCTGGTCGCCGGACTCCTCGCCGTCGGCGCCGCGATCGCCATCGCCTCCTGGACCGTCCCGGGCCGCCGCCTGGTGCCCTACTGGGGCCGGGCCGCCGAGATCCTGCACTCCGCCATGGCCATCAGCCTCCTTCCGCTGGCCCTGTGGGTGCTCGGCGTCTTCGGCTGGCTGCGCGCCCTCAACAGTTGACCGTAAGGACCGATCACCGATGGAGAACAAGCGCGACCAGGTCCAGGCCCATATGTTCCTGATGGGCCGGCTCACCTCCAGCATGCTCCGCTCCGACCCGGACGCCCCCGAGAGCCCCCAGGGCCGTACGAATCGCGGCATCGCCATCGGCGTCATCATCGCCATCCTGGTGGCCGTGGGCGCCTTCATCGTCGGCCTCGTCAGCCCCGGCAAGCAGAACACCTGGCAGACGTCGGGCGGCCTGATCGTCGACAAGGGCACCGGCGCCCGCTACCTCTACCTGGACGGCAGGCTGCGCCCGGTGCGCAACTACGCCTCGGCCAAACTGATCGCCGGCGCCAAGCTGTCCACCACCACCGTGAGCACCGCCTCCCTGAAGGGCACCCCGCGCGGCACGCCCATCGGCATCGCGGGAGCCCCCGACGAACTGCCGGCCGCGGGCGATCTGTCGCAGGAGTCCTGGCGGATATGCGTCACCGAAACCCCGCGCGGTGCCGGCCGCACAGGGAAGGTGACCACGCTCGCCGTCGCCCACGACGGTGACGGCGAACACCTGGGCCGTTCGGAGGGGCTGCTGGTGGCCGGGCCCGACGGCAGCGACTATCTCGTGTGGCAGGGCAGCCGGCTCCGCATGGACCGCGACTCCGCGGCCGGAGAGGCCCTGGGCTACGCATCGGTGCGGCCGGTGCCGGTGTCCGCGGCCTTCCTCAACGCCCTGCCCGCCGGCCCCGACCTCGCGGCCCCCGCCGTCAAGGGGCTCGGCGACGCGGGGCCGGCCCTGGGCGGGCGGGCCACCAAACTCGGCCAGGTCTTCACCCTCGCGGTACCGGGTGCCGAGGAGCGCCACTACGTGCTGCGCGCCGACGGACTGGCTCCGCTCACCGCCACCGAACTCGCCCTGCTGCTGGCCGATCCGCGCGTCCGGGCCGAGGCGTACGACGGCCGTACGCCTGCCCCGGCCTCCCTGTCCTCCGAGGCGCTGCGAGGTCATCCGGCGCCCGACACCGCACGGGCCGAGGGCCTGGGCGAGATGCCGAAAACCCCCCCGAGGGCGGTGGGCGTCCCCCGGGACCGCAGCCCGTGCGCGCTGGTCACACCCGGCGGCAAGGGAACCCGGTTCGCTGTCACGCTGGCGCCCACCGCCGGCCTCGGCCCGGTCGCCGAGCACTCCTCCGGCGTCTTTGCCGCCGCATGTCTGCCCGTGGACCGGGTCACCGTGCCACCGGGACGGGGCGCCCTGGTGCGGCTCGTGGGTGCGGGCGGGGGAGCGGTGGGCGGCACCCTGTACCTGGTCACCGAGACCGGCGTGAAGTACCGGCTGGCCACCGCCAAAGCGGTCGAGGCCCTCGGCTACAAGGGCGTCACCCCGGGCGCGATGCCCGCGCTGATGCTGGCGATGCTGCCCTCCGGCCCTGACCTGCACCCCGAATCCGCGGAGGCGGGCCGCGCCTCGGTGACCGCCCCCCGGTGCGCCTGGCGGTAGACGGGAAACTCCGGGACGGCGGACGACAACGGAAAAACAATCCGGCGGCAAGGTGGACCGCCCGGAATGCAATCAGGTGTGCCTAGCATCGGCCGTTCCGGACGTACGGAGAGCCAATGAGAACCAAGGAGAGGTGAGGCATGTCCCTCAACACCATGCGGCAGTCCGAGGAGTCGGCGACCCGCAACGGTATCCAGGCTCTGGAGATGGCGTTCACCGGTGTCACCAAGTGCCGGCAGGACGTGGAGAACACCAGGAACAACCTGATGGCCCACTACAAGGGTGCGGACGGCGGGTCCTTCATGCGGCTCGTCGAGGCATGGGAGGCGAAGTGTGACGTCATCCTGTTCAACGTCCAGGACATGATCGAGGCGCTGAACAACACCCTGGTCGAGCACGGCAAGCAGCAGGGTTCCTCGGTCGATGAGATCAACAAGGCGTACACCGAGTCCGACGCCATCTTCGACACGCTGCGCGGCTGACCCGCCCACCGAACTTCCCCCTTTGTACCGACGCGAGACGAGGACAGGCAATGGACTTCACCGACGGCTACATCTACGTCGACTACACGCAGATGAGCAACGCCGCTGACGACCTCATCCATCAGACCAAGGCGATCTCCACCACCCTCTCCAGTCTGGAGGCGGAGCTGACCGCCCTGCGCAACTCCTGGATCGGTGACGACAAGGACATCTACGAGACCAAGCAGAAGGCGTGGAACGGCGCGGTCGGGGCCATGGAGAACATGCTCACCAAGCACGCCGCGCTGCTGACCAACATCTCGGACAACTATCAGTACAGCGACAAGTCCCTCTCCCAGATGTGGGAGTCGGTGAAGGTTGGTGGCTGACCCCGGCCGAGGCACCACAGCGCCCGAGGACATGCCGAAGCCCAAGGACCCGACGGAGGACCCGAACTCCAAGACTGGCAGGATCAGTTTGGACAAGGCCGGTCTGGAAGCCTTCCTCACGGACCGCGTCGAAGCCTTCCAGACGGAACTGACCAATATCATGAAGGACGACGCCAAATTCGGCGTCTCCATGGACACGCTCACCCCGAAGGGAGCGGTGTCGGGCAAGGACTTCGACTCCTACGGCACTCAGAAGCCGCTGGCGCTCGGGAAGATGCTGGACTCGTCGCACCTGGCCGGTCTGGGCGCCGATCTCAACGCGGCCGTCGCCCGGACCGCGAAGGATCTGACCGAGATCCAGCAGGATCAGAACAGGCTCTTCCGGGACCTTGAAGAGAACCTTCGCACCAGCATCAGAACGCTCTTCAAGGCTCAAACGGGCAACCTGATGAACATCGACGGGCAGGATTTCCTGGACTCGCTGGAAGACCTGGGGTCCGGTCTGTCCGGCTCACAGAAGAGCGGCACGGGTGGTGGGGGCGCCTAGGAGGACAAGGGTGACTGACCCGCCGCACCCCGCTCGAACACACCCGTCCTGACCGTACGCCCGGAGACTTGCCATCGTGGCCGATAAGCAAAGCGCCGTGTATCCCTCGGACAACGTCGATGACTACTGGCACACCGCCGTAAAAGTGCTCACCGGGTATGACATGCCCCAGCGTGACACCTTGTTCAACTCCCTGGTCGGCAACAACGATATTCCGCTGATGCGTGTGGAGTTCGACGACCATCCCGGAGACATCGAGGAAATCGTCGACAACCTGGAATGGCGCACGATGAACTCCCGGCCGGCCGGCTGGCGAATCCAGCAGACCGACTTCGTGGTGCCGTTCTACTCGGGTCTCAGCGGGGCGATCGGGAAAGAGCCGCCGGTGGGCACCGAGGTCAAGCTCAAGAGGGCCCGCATCACGCTGATCGGCAACGACGAGGGCGATGGCCCGCCTGTTGGCGGCGTGGTGAAGGGCCGCGAGTTCAAGAGCGGTCTCGGCAAGGACTTCGAGGGGCAGAGCAAGGACACCGTCTGGAGCAACCTGAAGCTGAGGCAGTACAGCTACGGCGGCGGCATGGCGCTGGATGAGCTCCTCAGAGAGCGCAACACCCAGGGATTCTCCTGGAACGGCCTCTGGGTGAAGGACGACGATGCGGTGGACCTGGAGTCCTTCGAGAAGAGCGCCGACGCCTTTGACCGGGTCGCGAGATTCTTCAAGCAACGGGCCGCCGATCTCCGGGACTGGGAGTTTGACCTCGGCCGGCCGGAGGCGTCCTGGAAGGGCAAGGCGGCAGGCGTCTTCCAGGACATCGTCCACGCGCTGGCGCGCAATTATCGGTCGTACAGTGAGCAGTTTCCGCTGGTCGATGAGGGGACCAAGTCCAGCTACGGAGAAGCCCTCCGCGACTTCGACAAGGAAATCGTCGCGGCCGTCAAGAGCCTGCACCGCGAGTGGGACAAATGGCAGGAGCTGACCGGGAACCCGCTGCGCTTTTTGCACGACGTGCTGCTGGAAGTCACCGACGACATCTGGGACTACAACATCAGGCAGGTCGGTTACAAGGTCGGCAACTCCACACACACCACGCAGGGCACGACCAGATCCGACGGCTACCACTACGTCAAGGGGGGGAGTTTCACTGACAGTTTGACCAAGAGTATTTTCCCCAAGGAGGATCCGCCCAAGGGCTCATTTCCGCTGGACGAGAAGGAGACCTGGAAGAAGATTGGCGAGGAGGCCATCCGCCGCTGGCAGCAGACGGTGAAGGACGAACTCGTCACCGCCGGCAAGCAGGCGATCATCGACGTCCAGAATTCCTTGAGGAAGCAGGATTTTCCTGGAAAGGTGCGCACCGAATCGGTCAACCTCAGCGAAAAGCTGGCCACGGACCAGGTCTCCCGGGATCGTGCGGACGGGAAGGCCGACAAGAAGAGACTGGAGGAGGAGGCCAAGAAGAAGCAGGACGAAGCCGAGAAGAAGCAGGAACAGCGGCAGTCGGAGGCCGACCGAAAACGGGAGGAACTGGAGCGCAAGCAGGAAGAGAAACAGACGCAGGCGCAGACGCAGCAGGC
>NZ_JBSGUP010000585.1:0-5248 GCF_053607985.1 Streptomyces sp. NPDC055078 | reverse complement strand
CGCCAAGGCCGTGGGCGGCCCGGACACCGCCGTGGCCGCGACACTCGATGTGGCGGTGGAAGCCGATATCGAGGCCGCCGTCAGGGAGACCGTCCTGGCCTTCGGCGGGCTCGACCTCGTCGTCAACAACGCCGGCCTGGTGATCCCGGGCGGCCTGCTGGAGACGACGGCGGAGAACTGGGACCTGCTGCACACCGTCATGGGCCGGGGCTCCTTCCTGGTCAGCCGGGCCGCGGCCCGTGTCCTGCTGGCCCAGGACATGGGGGGCGACATCGTCTACATCGCCAGCAAGAACGCGGTCTTCGCCGGTCCCGCCAACCTCGCGTACAGCACGGTGAAGGCAGGGCAGGCGCACCAGGTGCGGCTGCTCGCGGCGGAGTTGGGGGAGCACGGCATCCGGGTGAACGGGATCAACCCGGACGGTGTGGTCCGGGGGTCCGGGATCTTCCAGGGCGAGTGGGCCAGTCAGCGCGCCGCGCAGTACGGTGTCGCGGCCGAGGACCTCGGCGGCTACTACGCACAGCGCACCCTGCTCAAGCAGGAGGTCCTTCCGGAGGACATCGCGGCGGCCGTCCTCACCCTCAGCGACGGGAGCCTGCCGCTGACCACGGGGCTGATAATCCCGGTCGACGGCGGGGTGACGGGCGCCTTCCTGCGATGATCTCCGACCAGGTCAGGGAGCGGATACGGCGGCTCGTCGGCACGGACGGCTCGTACACCGACCGTGAGATCGACCGGGTGGCCATGGCCGGCGACGCGTCGCACTACCGGCTGACGCCGCGGGCCGTGGTGGCACCGTCGGAGGCCGCCCAGGTCGCGGGCATCCTCCGGGTGAGCGGGGAGAGCGGGACCGCGGTGACGTTCCGTTCGGGAGGCACCAGCCTGAGCGGGCAGGCCGTCAGCAACGGCGTCATGCTCGATGTACGGCGGCACTTCCGGCGGATCGAGGTGATGGACGAGGGCCGCAGGGTCAGGGTGCAGCCCGGTGCGACCCTGCGGGCGGTCAATGCGCGCCTGGCGGGGTACGGGCGCAAACTCGGCCCCGACCCGGCGAGCGAGGTCGCCTGCACCGTCGGCGGGATCATCGCCAACAACTCGTCGGGCATGGCCTGCGGGACGGACGCCAACGCCTACCGGACCCTGGAGTCGCTGACCGTCGTGCTCGCCGACGGAACGACGCTCGACACCGGGCGGGCCGACGCGGACGACACCCTGCGCCGGCTCGCCCCGGGCGTCCACCGGGGCCTCGGCGACATCCGTGACCGGGTGCGCCGGAGCCCGGAGGCCGTCGCGACCGTACGGCGCCTGTTCGCGATGAAGAACACCATGGGGTACGCGGTCAACGCGCTGCTCGACCACGAGCGGCCGGTCGACATCCTGGCCCGGCTGATGGTGGGGAGTGAGGGGACGCTCGGGTTCGTCGCGGAGGCGACGTTCCGGACCGTGCCCGCACCGCCGTCGGCGCTGACCGCGCTGCTGGTCTTCCCCGATCTGCGGGACGCCGCCGCGTCACTGCCCGAACTGCTGCGCTCGCGCCCCGCGACCGTCGAACTCATGGACGCACGGGCCCTTCGGGTCGCCCAGCGTGGTGTGGTGCCCGACGACCTGCGCGACCTGGGCGTCGTACGCCATGCCGGGCTGCTGGTGGAGTACCGGCACGACAGCGACGCCGCGTCGGCCGCGGCGGAACCGGCGATCGCCAGGATGCTCGAAACCCTTCCCCTGTCCTCGCCCGCACGGCTCACCCCGGACAGCGGACACCGGGCCGCGCTGTGGCGGATGCGCAAGGGCCTCTACGCCGCGGTCGCCGGAGCACGTCCGCCCGGCACCAGCCCGCTGCTGGAGGACATCGCCGTCCCGGTGCCCGACCTGGCCCGCGGCTGCGATGCCCTCGACGAACTCTTCCGCACCCACCGGTACGAGGAGTCGGTGGTCTTCGGCCACGCCAAGGACGGCAACCTCCACTTCATGATCAACGAGCGTTTCGACGATCCGGCCGGACTCCACAGGTACGCGGCGTTCACCGAGGACATGGTCGACCTCGTCCTCGGCCTCGGCGGCACCCTCAAGGCCGAACACGGCACCGGCCGCATCATGGCGCCGTTCGTGCGGCGGCAGTACGGCGACGAACTGTACGACGTCATGGGCGAGATCAAGGCGCTGCTCGACCCTCGGAAGATCCTCAACCCCGGAGTGCTGCTCAGCGACACCGACGACTCCTACCTCGCCGATCTCAAGGTCACACCCGCTGTGGAACCGGAAGTGGACCGCTGTGTCGAATGCGGCTACTGCGAACCCGTCTGCCCCAGCAGGGACCTCACCCTGACACCACGTCAGCGTATCGTGGTACGCCGGGAGATCCAGGCCGCCGAGGAGCGGGGGGACACCGACCGGGCGCGGCGGCTCGGCTCCGACTACCGGTACGCCGCGGTCGAGACCTGCGCGGCCGAGGGCATGTGTGCCACCGCGTGCCCACTCGACATCAACACCGGGGACCTCGTCCGCCGGCTCCGTGCCGAAGGGGCCCCGGCGGCGGCCCGGGCCGGATGGCGGACAGCCGCACGTCACTGGGCAGGGGCCTCCCGGCTCGCAGGCGCCGGCCTGACGGCAGCCGCCCATCTCCCCGGCGTCACGACCGCGGTGACCCGGGGAGCCCGCCGCCTCCTCGGCGGCGAACAGGTCCCCCTGTACGACCGGCGGCTGCCCGGCGGCGGTGACGCGCGGAGGGCGGCACCGGTGGAATCCGCCGACATCGTCTTCTTCCCCTCGTGCACGGGTGCCGTCTTCGGCCCGGACCGCCCCACGGAAGGGAGCGGGGACACGACATCCGCGGGCCGCTCCTTCCAGGCCCTGGCGGCACGGGCGGGTATCGAGGTCCGGATCCCCGGTGCGATCGCCGGCCTGTGCTGCGGAACCCCGTGGAAATCCAAGGGACTTGAGGAGGGGTACGCCATCATGGCGGCCCGGGTACTGCCCGCGCTGTGGGACGCGAGTGACGGGGGAGCACTGCCCGTCGTCTGCGACGCCTCCTCATGCACCGAGGGCCTGACGATCATGCAGGAGGCTGTCGCCGGGGACTCCCCGTACCGCGGTCTGCGCATCCTCGACTCGGTCGACTACGCCCATGACATCCTGCTCGACCGCCTGCCACTCAGGCGCCGGATCGCCTCCATCGCCATCCATCCCACCTGCTCGTCCCACCGTTCACAGCAGGCACGGCCGTCCGCCGCGCACATCGGGGCGGGTGCATTGGCCGCCATCGCCCGCCATCTGTCGCCGGATGTCGTCGTACCGCTCGACTGGGGGTGCTGCGCCTTCGCAGGGGACCGCGGACTGCTGCACCCCGAGCTGACCGCGGCGGCGACCGCCCCCGAGGCGGTCGAGGTCACCTCCCGTGACTTCGCCGCCTACGCCTCGTCCAACCGCACTTGCGAACTGGGCATGACCAGGGCGACCGGCAGACCCTACCGCCACATCCTGGAACTGCTGGACGAGGCGACCCGCCCGGACCCGCAGGACGGGGAAGGACCATACCTCGACAGGCCCCCGGTCCGTCCCTGAGCGGGGCGGACCGGAACCGGGCCTGGCCGCGGGTGCGCCGGGAGCACGTGCGCCTGGTACGGGGCCGGCTCCTTCCAGCACCTGTCAAGGGTGGAACACCCTGTCACGATCGCCGTTGGTGACCTGGCGCCGCGACCACGACGGCCCGCCGGGACAACTTCGCCCCAGCCGGATCTGACGCGAAGCCGCAGGACATGCCTGCTCCCCGATCTCGGGGGACGGGGCGACGCCGGCCGAGCCGGTCGCCGATCTGGTCCTGCAGCCCGGAGACCTGCTCTGCCTGCCGCGCGGCTGGTGGCACGCGGTCACCGCCGACCAGGGCACCCACTCCCTGCACCTCACGTGCGGTATCAGCCCGCCGCACACCGGTGACCGGGCTGCTGGGGTGGCTGGCCGACGAACTCCTCGGCAGCAACACCTTCCGTACGGACCTGCCGTTGCACGCCGGCGAGAAGGCCCAGGCGGCGTTCGTCTCGGCGCTGGCCAGGGAAGTGACGGCCGCACTGGAGGAGCCGGGGCTTCTGCAGCGGTATGCGGCAGCCCAGGACGCGCAGGACACGGGCCGGCTGCGGCCGTCCCTGCCGAAACTGGACGGCGTTGCGCCGGACGGGGACTTTCAGGTGCGGCTTGCCACCGGGCGGGCCCGGGTCACCGAAGTGTCCGTCGGCGGTGAGGATCTGGTCCGGCTGCGGGGCGCGGGGCAGGAGATCGACGCCGCGGCGGCCGCCGCACCTCTCCTCCGCCGGCTCCTGCAACCGGGCTGGCACTCCCTGCGCGACCTGGCGGCCGCCGCGCATGTCCCGGCCGAGGACGCGGCCGCGCTCGTGAGCGCACTGGTCTCCGCTCAGATCGCCAGCGTCCGCGCGGCGAGGCGGTGACCGCCTTGCTGGGGCTGGGCACCTACCGCATCGCCGGTGAGGAGCTGGCCGCCGCCGCCCAGCGCGCGGCCAGCTCGCCGTCCGGCTGGATCGACACCGCCCCCAACTACTGCCACGGCCGGGCCCACCGGCTGCTGGCCCCCGTTCTCGCCGACTTCCCCCTCACCGGCCTCGCCACGAAGGCCGGGTTCCTCACCCGCGCCACCGCCCGATCCGCAGGCACCGCCGCCGCGCACGCCCCTCCCGTACCGCAGAATCCGCACGCCCCTCCTTTATCGCCGGGCGCACACGCCACGCAGGATCCGCAGGTCCTGCCGCTCCCGCAGGAATGCGGCCAGGGGGCGCATTCCGCGAATGAGCTGCCCCGGGCGCTCCAGTACCGCTTCGGCGGGCCCGAGGACGCCCCCGTCCTGGTCATCGGTAGCTCCCTCGTTGACGAGCATCGCAATCTCTCACGCGCGTCTCACAGACTGGGTTAGACAAGCCATCCGGAAAGGGCCCTGACCTGGACCCCCTGGACTGTATGGACGTTCACGGCTCGCCCTGGACGGCGGGTAAGCTCTGCCCTGCCACGCACGGGGGCGACCCGCGCGCCGTGCACGTTTCAGCAGCGCGTACGGCGCCTCGCTGCCGCCGGGATACGTGATCGGGCCCTGCCCGGCGGCCGGGGTCTCGGAACCGGCGATGAAGCCGTCGAGGGCTTCTGGGGTGACGGCGAGGGCGTTCGCGTCCTCCCGCTGATTACGGTCGGCCAGAAGGCGCTGCAACTCGTCCCGGGCGGCAGGGAGATGGACGAGGAGGGGCAGGCC
>NZ_JBSGUP010000584.1:0-5270 GCF_053607985.1 Streptomyces sp. NPDC055078 | reverse complement strand
GCTCGCAGGGGCGTGGCGGGTCAGGTTCCGACGCTCGCCTCGGCCGTCTCCTTGGCCCAGGAACGGTCGACCTTCCCGCTGGCAGTGCGCTGCACGGCCTCGACGCGGATGATCGCCTTGGGCAGTTTGTAGCGGGCGATGTACTCGCTCGCGGCCGCCTTCAGGTCCTCGTCGGTGACTGAGGCTCCCTCGGCCAGGGCGATCAGCGCGGTCACCTCCTGGCCCCATCGTGCGCTGGGCCGGCCGGTCACTGCGGCGTCGGTGACCTGGGGGTGTGACAAGAGGGCTTCCTCCACCTCCTCGGCGAAGACTTTCTCGCCACCGGTGTTGATGGTCGTCGCGTCCCGGCCGAGCATCTCGATCAGCCCGTCCGCGCGCAGTTTCGCCCGGTCGCCGGGTACCGACCACCGCACCCCGTCGGCCCAAGTGAACGTCGCCTCGGTCTTGCCCTGGTCGCCGAGGTAGCCGAGCGGGATGGCGCCCGACTTGGCGAACCACCCCGCCTCCTGGTGCCCCGGCTTCTCCACTCGGGTGCGGCTGCCGTCCAGCACCTTCGTGGTTTCGGCGGGCTCGAAGACCCCGGGCTCCAGCTGCGACCCGCCGACACCGTCGCGCCGCCGCATACCGGCACCGGTCTCGGACGAACCGTTGAACTCGAACAGCTTCATGTGCGGGAGCAGGGCGGCGAGCCGTTGCCTGCTCCTCGCCGTCAGCGCGGCGCCCCCGCTCAGGACGACCCGGAGACTGGAGGCGTCGTACGTGCCCCGCTCCAGCTCGTCGCAGAGCGGACGGGCGTACGCCTCACCGATCATCAGGGTGATGGTGGCCTTCTCCCGTTCGACGACCGACCAGTAATAGGCCGGGTCCAGATGGCCCTCGCGTGTGCCGAAGACGACCGTCTCCCCGTGGGTGAGGGTGGTCAGCGCACTGCTGTGTCCAGAGCCGTGCATCAGCGGCGCGGCCACCAGCATGGCGCCCCGGGCGGCGGAGGCCGCGAAGGCGGCGATCTCCTCGGCGCTCTCCATGGCCCGGGTCCGGGCCCGTACCACCAGCGCGTTCCAGAAATCGGCCTGGCGCCACAGCACACCCTTGGGCATCCCGGTGGTGCCGCCCGTGTAGACCACGTAGACGTCGTCCGGGCTCTGGACGGCGGGCAGCGCGGTGGGATCGGCCGCCGCGAGTTCCGCCTCGTAGTCGAGCGCCCCTTCCAGCAGCGGTCGGCCCGAACCGTCCGGTACCTGGATCAGCAGCGGCCTGCGGTCCAGCGTGGGCAGCGTCTCGGCGACCAGGGGGGCGAACGCGGCCTGGTAGACGAGGGCGGATGCGTCCGCGTCGTTCAGCACGTACCGCAACTCCTGCGGCACGTATGAATAGTTGAGATTGAGCGGTGCGGTACGGGCGGCGTAGCCGCCAAGGCTCGCCTCCAGGTATTCCGCGCGGTTGTACATCAGCAGCGCCACGGTGTCCTGGCCGAGTTCCCAGGGCCGGAGATCCTCGCGGGGTGTGTGGAGGCCCAGCCCCCGGGCGGCGATGGCGGCGCCGAACCGGCGTGATCGGTCGGCGAGTTCGGCGTATGAGAATCGCCGTTCACCGTCCACGACCGCGGTGCGCTCCGGAACTGCCGTGGAGACGGCTTCGAATACCTGCCAGATGTTGTGCTCCATGGTGGGGAATCTTGACCCCCGTCGCCGATTAAGTAAAGAGGCGTTATGGGATTGGAGGCTCGTGTGCGTTGAGTGTGGCACCTGGGCGGTCCCGGCTTCCCCAGGTGGGACCGGGGGGAAGCCGTCACCGGCGCCGCTTCTCCGGCAAGTGAAGAATCGTTCGCGGTCTCTGTTGTGTCCCTACGGCGGGCCGTCGCCAGTGGCGCACAGGCTCTCGCTCGCGAAGGGTGGCCGCCCGCCGCCGCGCGAGCGGATCGGGCCCCCGCCGCACCGGGTGAACGGCCTACGGGCCGAGCCTTCCGGCAGGGCGGCCGATCCCATCGGAGCCTCCTTCTGAACTGCGAGTTCCCCCGCGCCGGTGGCCACACCGCCGACGCGGGCGGCCGCGCGGGGGTGGAGAGCCGAGGTGTCCGCGGAGGCGGTGAGTTCCCGGGGCGGGGTGCGGCCATGAGAGCCGGCCGCGGCCCCGACGATTACAGGGGAGCGGAGCCTTGACACCCATGAGCCCATGTGTGAATCATCGTTTTGCGCTCAGCGTGCCAAGGTCGGCCACTCACCAGCGAGGCCCGAGCGCTGAGTATTCGAGTGGTTAGGGGCGGTTGATGTCCGCTGCAACAGAACAGAACCCCGAGAGGGGCACCGTGGTAACTGATCAGCGGGCCGTGAAGGTCCGCATCGACGACGTCGGCAAGCGGTTCATGGGCGGTACGTCCGAGATCACCGCTCTGGACGGTGTGTCGTTCGAGTTCTACGAGCGTGAGTTCATCACACTCCTGGGGCCTTCCGGATGCGGTAAGTCGACACTCCTCCGGATCATGGCAGGTCTGGATCGGCCCTCCCAGGGGGAGGTGGTGATGTACCAGGGAGACGACCGAGAGGTCCAGACCTCCATCGTCTTCCAGGACTACAGCATTCTTCCGTGGAAGACGGTCGAGGCGAATGTCGCCTTCGGGCTGCGGATGCGTGGGCACACCCGGCGGGAGGCTTTCGAACTGGCGCGTGAATGGCTCGCGAAGATGAAGCTCACGGGCTTTGAGAAGGCGTATCCGGCGCAGCTGTCGGGTGGAATGAAGCAGCGCGTGGCGCTGGCGCGGGCTCTGGCGCTCGATCCGGCCCTGCTCCTGCTGGACGAGCCGTTCGCCGCGCTGGACGCGCAGATGCGGGTGATCCTCCAGGAGGAGTTGCTGCGGCAGTGGGAGTCGGATCTGTCCCGGACGGCTCTGGCGGTCACCCACGACCTCGACGAGGCGATCCTCCTCAGCGACCGGATCGTTCTGATGTCGGCGCGACCGGGCCGGGTCAAGCAGATCTTCGACGTCGCCATCGAACGCCCTCGTGATCCCTCGGTGCGGCACTCGCCGGAGTTCGTGAGACTGCGTCAGGAGATCTGGCTGAGTCTGCGCGAGGAGGTCACGCCCGACCGGGCCGTGGTCGGCGCGGCGAGGGTGGTGACGCGGTGAGAACCGCCGAGCGTGTCGTGGAAGGGACTCCGCCCCCGGGTTCCGGGAAGCGGTCCGGCCCACTGGTCATCCGGCCCACTCAGGCGGAGCTGGAGCCGCGCCGAAGCCAGGCGCGGCGCCGCCGGATGTCGGTGGTCCTGGGCTTTGTGACCCCGGTCGTCCTGTTCGGCTTCTGGCAGATCGCCGCGACCAACAACTGGATCGACGTCCGGTTCTTCCCTGCCCCGAGCAAGATCGGCCAGGATGCCTGGGCGCTCCTGACCGACGGCACCCTGATGGAGCACGTCACGACGACCATGCGCCGCGTGGTGTTCGGCTATGTGCCGGGCGTCGTCCTCGGCATCGCGTTCGGCCTGCTGCTGGGGACACTGCCGATCGTGAGCGCGCTGTTCCGGCCGACGGTCAACGGCGCCTTCACCATCCCCAAGCTCGGCATCTTTCCGCTGCTGCTGCTGATTCTCGGCATCGGCGACAGTTCCAAGGTCGCCCTGGTCGTCTGGGGAGTGTTCCTGATGGTGACCATCGCCACCAGCGACGCCTGTGTGTCGGTGCCGTCCAGCATGTTCGATGTCGGCAAGGCGTTCAAAGTGGGGTACGTCCGCCGACTGTTCGAGATCGTGCTCCCGGCGTCGCTGCCGCAGATCTTCACCAGCCTTCGGCTCTCGATGGGCGTGTCGATCCTCGTGGTGATCGCCACCGAGTTCATCGCCGCCGACGCGGGTGTCGGCTATCTGATCTGGCACTCCTGGAGCATCTTCCAGCCCGCCCCCATGTACGTCGGCATCGTGGTGTCGGCGCTGATCGGAGTGGTCTCGGTCGCCGTGATCGGCATCGCCGAGAGGCTCTGTACGCCGTGGGCGCGGAGCGAGCGCACCCGCCGCGCCCTGATGTAGCCAACCCGGCCGTCGCGACCGGCTCTGTCGCCCCCCGGCGCCCCGGTCCGGTCGAGCACACTGCGGCTCGATCCCTCATGTCTGTCCCACACGGCGTCCGTGCCGGCCGCCGTGCTGGTCCGGCGCGCCCTGACGGCGCCCGTTCAGGAAAAGGATGTTCGTGCAATGAAGAGATATGTGAGCGCGGCGGCAGGCATGGTCCTCCTCGCGGCCGTCGCCGGGTGCGGAGCGCCCGACGACAGCGGCAGTGGCACGGTCAAGGCCGACGGCGACACCTGCAAGCCGCTGACCAAGACCGAGAAGGTCGTCATCGGGGGGTCGAGTTCACTCGGCTACGGGACCTCCGTCCAGGCCAGGGCCGGCGGCCACTACACGGCGGAGAAGCTGGAGGTCGAGACGAAGAACTTCGCCACCACACAGGACACCATCGCCCTGGTCGCGCGGGGGGAGATCGATGCCGCCCTCGGCGGCTTCTCGGCGAACCTGTTCTCCGCGATCAGCCAGGGGATGGACGTACGGCTGGTGTCCTCGAACGGCATGGCCACCGCCGAGAACCCGCCCTCCGGAGTCTTCGTCCGCAAGGATCTCGTGGACAGCGGGAAGGTCGAGGACATCGCGGATCTGAAGGGCCGTTCGCTCGGCTTCACGGGTACGACCGGCAGTCCGGCGTCCTTTCTCGTCAGTACGCTCCTCGGCGGTGGCGGCCTCAAGCTGACCGACGTCAAGGCCACGAAGATCTCCAGCTCGGACGCCGAGGCCGCGATGGGCAACAAGCGCATCGACGCGAGCTTCGCCACCACCCCGTACGCCACCTCCATCGTCAAGAACGGCGCCGGGGTGCGGATCGGCGACTACAAACTCGTCGCGAACGTCAGTACGGGCGGTATCGTCCTCGGCCCGAACCTGCTGAAGAAGCGGCCCGATGTGGCGTGCGCCCTTCTGCGGGCGAACGTCCTGTCGGCCCGCGAGGCGCTGGGGCCCGGATACAGCAAGCGGGCCGAAACCGTCGAGGCATTCGTCAAGTACGCGGACTTCCCCAAGGAGTTCGTGGAGAGTTCACCCGAGTACGTGTACGACCCGACCCTGGACATCCCGCCCGCGTCCATGGAAGCCATGCAGAAGGTGTTCATCGAACAGGGCGCTCTCGATCTGGACGCCCCGCTGCCCTACGAGAAGGTTGTCGATGTCGGCCTCCGTAAGGCGATGGTCGCCTCCCTCGACAAGAAGCCTTCACGGTAGGCGGTCGCGGGCCC
>NZ_JBSGUP010000583.1:0-5302 GCF_053607985.1 Streptomyces sp. NPDC055078 | reverse complement strand
GCTCACGCTCGTCGTGACCGCCGCCCATGCCGGCGCCGCGGTGGCGGCCGACGGCGTCGATCTCGTCGACGAAGACGATCGCCGGGGCGTTCGCCTTGGCCTGCTCGAAGAGGTCACGCACCCGGGAGGCACCGACACCGACGAACATCTCGACGAAGTCGGAGCCGGAGATCGAGTAGAACGGGACGCCCGCCTCGCCCGCGACGGCACGCGCGAGCAGAGTCTTGCCGGTGCCGGGCGGGCCGTACAGCAGCACACCCTTGGGGATCTTCGCGCCGACGGCCTGGAACTTCGCCGGCTCCTGGAGGAACTCCTTGATCTCGTGGAGCTCCTCGACGGCCTCGTCGGACCCCGCCACATCGCTGAATGTCGTCTTGGGGGTGTCCTTGGTGATCAGCTTGGCCTTGGACTTCCCGAAGTTCATGACTCGGGAGCCGCCGCCCTGCATCTGGTTCATCAGGAACAGGAAGACCACGACGATCAGGACGAACGGCAGCAGGGAGAGCAGCACCGAGATGAACGGGCTCTGCTTCGACGGCGAGACGGTGTAACCCTTCTCGATGTCGCCGGCTTCGAACTTGTCCTGAAGCGTGTTGGCCAGCTCGGCGCCCTGGGTGCCGATATAGCTCGCCTGGATCTTGTTGCTGCCCTTGACCTTCTGGCCGTCCTTCAGATCCGCCTTGATGATCTGCTCGTCGCCAGTGGTCAGCTTGACCTGATCGACCTGGTTCTGTTCGATCGCCTGGACGACCTGGCCGGTGTCCACTGTCTTGTAGCCGCCCGACGAGCCGACAACCTGCATCAACACGACCACGGCGAGGACGGCCAGCACGATCCACATGACCGGCCCACGGAAGTATCGCTTCACGTCCATCCATACGGAGCGGTATCGCCCCGTCCCTCCTGCCCGTAGGTAAATGCTGCTGTGAGAAAAGACTGTTCTTCGGACGGTACCCCAGCATGGGCACCGTGACCGCACGGTACGGCTGACAAAGCCGTCTTCGCATGCTTCAACGGCACGGGGGGTCTGTTAGTTCCCGTCGGCTTCCGGGACCGGTTCCCCTCGGCTTCCGACACGGGTTCCCGGCGGCTTCCGGAGCTGGTCCCGCGGCTGCCGGCACGCGTTCCCGGCGGCTTCCGGAGCTGGTCCCGCGGCTGCCGGCACGCGTTCCCGGCGGCTTCCGGAGCTGGTTCCCCTCGGCTGCCGGCACCCGGCCGGGACGGTGTCAGCCGCCGTAGACGTGGGGCGCGAGCGTGCCGACGAAAGGGAGGTTGCGGTACTTCTCCGCGTAGTCCAGCCCATAGCCGACAACGAACTCGTTCGGGATGTCGAACCCGATCCACTTCACGTCGATCGCGACCTTTGCGGCATCCGGCTTACGCAGCAGAGTGCACACCTCGATGGAGGCGGGCTCGCGCGATCCGAGGTTGGAGAGCAGCCAGGAGAGCGTGAGCCCGGAGTCGATGATGTCCTCGACGATCAGGACGTGGCGTCCCTTGATGTCGGTGTCCAGGTCCTTGAGGATCCGGACGACACCGGAGGACTGGGTGCCCGCGCCGTACGACGACACCGCCATCCAGTCCATGGTGACGGGGCTGGAGAGCGAGCGCGCCAGGTCCGCCATCACCATCACGGCGCCCTTGAGGACACCGACGAGGAGAAGCTCCTTGCCCGCGTACTCCGCGTCGATCTTCGCGGCCAGATCCGCCAGCTTCGCGTCGATCTCTTCCTTGGTGATGAGCACCGACTGAAGGTCGGTGCCCATGTCCTTCTCGTTCACGCGGTCGCTTTCTGCTTGCCGGGGCCCGGGGGCCGGGGGTCCGGGGGCATGCGCAGCCCCCCGGTGACCTCAGCCGCCCGTCTCGCGCCGCGGCTGCGTCAGCCTTGCCGAATGACAAGTCTGCCACTCTGCCGTCGGGCCTCGACGCGGCCGGGCAGATTGATGGCCCCCTGGCCGCGCCAGCCGGTGATCAGCCGGTCGACCTCCTCGACATGGCGGGCGAAGAGCGAGCCCGCGGGCGCTCCGGCGTCGATGACGGCCCGGCGCAGCACCCGGCGGCGGACGGCGGGCGGCAGCGCGTACAGCTTGGCGCACTCCAGCTGTCCGGTCTCGTCGCGTACGGAGGCGTCGGCGTCGGCGGCCCAGGTGTCGAGGGCGTCGGCGTCGTCGCGGGAGAGCTGTGCGGTGCGCGCCAGGGCCTCGACCACGCCTTTGCCGAGCGCCTTCTCCAGGGCGGGCAGGCCCTCGTGGCGCAGCCGGGAGCGGGTGTAGGCGGGGTCGGCGTTGTGCGGGTCGTCCCAGACCGGCAGCGACTGGACCATGCATGCCTTGCGGGCGGTCTGCCGGTCGAGGTGGAGGAAGGGGCGGCGGTAGCGGCCGTACGCCCCCGAGACGGCGGCCATCCCGGACAGCGAGCGGATGCCGGAGCCGCGGGCGAGCCCCAGCAGGACGGTTTCCGCTTGGTCGTCGCGGGTGTGGCCGAGGAGGACGGCGGCGGCGCCATGGCGCTCGGCGGCGGCGTCGAGGGCGGCGTAACGGGCGTCGCGGGCGGCGGCTTCGGGGCCGCCTTCCCGGCCGACGCGTACGGAGACGGCCTCGACGGGGTCGAGACCCAGCGCGGTGAGGCGGCTCACGACCTCGGCGGCGCGCAGGTCGGAGCCGTCCTGGAGGCCGTGGTCGACGGTGATGCCGCCGGCCCGGACGGAGAGCTTGCGGGCCTCGAAGGCCAGGGCGGAGGCGAGCGCCATGGAGTCGGCGCCCCCGGAGCAGGCCACGAGCACCAGGGGGGCGGGGCCGCCGGTGAGGCCGGGGCCGGCGGATGCCGAGGTCCCTGACGACGCAACCGCAGAGGCCGATGAGGAGAGGGAGGGGCGCGGCACGGAGGCCGTGGCGCGCGCGGGGGTGGCGCCGTGCGAGGAGGCGGCGGCGCAGGCCGGGGAGGCGGCGTGGCTCAGCCGTGCGACGCGTTCCGCGCGGGAGTCCGCCCGGAAGTCGGCGCGGGACTCCTTGCGGAGGTCGGCGCGGAGGTCGGTGGCCGCGCGGGAGTCGCGCGGGTCGGGGGTGGAGGCGTATTCGGTCAGTACGTCGTGGAGTACGCGGCGGACCGCCAGGCGTATCGCCGCGACCGCAGGATGGGGACCCATGTCCGGTGCCCTTCGTGGAGATGTTCGGGGGTGCCTCGGTCGGAGTCGAGCGGAGGTTCAGTCACTCAGAGTGCGTTGATGGTGACAGAACCGAGCCGTTCCCCGAGCATCGCACGCCTACCCACGGCCTACGGTCCCTCGGATGGGTGATGCTGCGCCCTCCGGGGGGCGTCTCCCGGCCCCCCGAGGGCGTACAGTTTCCGCTCGCTCATGAATCTGCTTTACGGTGCACCCGCGCAACCCAGTCGGCGGGTTTGGCGATCTCCGCTTTGGTGGGGAGCGTGTTCGGGGACGTCCAGACCCGGTTGAATCCATCCATACCGACGTCAGCTACGACAGCGCGGACAAAACGCTCGCCGTCGCGGTACTGCCGGAGCTTGGCGTCGAGCCCGAGGAGCTTGCGCAGCGCCTGGTCCAGCCGGCTCGCCCCCCGCGCCCTGCGCTGCTGGAACTTCTCCCGGATCTCGGCGACGGACGGCACGACATCGGGGCCGACGCCGTCCATCACATAGTCCGCGTGTCCCTCCAGGAGCGACATCACGGCGGTCAGCCTGCTGAGGATCTCGCGCTGCGCCGGGGTCTGCACCACTTCGACGAGGGAGCGTCCGCCGTCGTCCTCCTCGCCCTCAGGGCGGGCCCCGGCCAGCGACTGGGCGGCCTCCCTGAGGCGCTCCAGCACCGTCATCGGGTCGACCTCGGTCTCCCCCAGGAATGACTGGATCTCGCCTTCCAGATGGTCCCGCAGCCAGGGGACGCCGGTGAACTGGGTGCGGTGGGTCTCCTCGTGCAGACAGACCCAGAGCCGGAAGTCGTGCGGGTCCACGTCCAGTTCGCGCTCCACATGGACGATATTGGGCGCGACCAGCAGAAGGCGTCCGCCGCCGTTGACCCCCGCCGGCAGCTCACGCGTGGCGGGCGCGAAGGTCTCGTACTGCCCGAGGACCCGCGAGGCCAGGAACGACAGCAGCATCCCCAGCTCGACGCCGGTGACCTTGCCGCCGACCGCGCCGAGCACCGCACCCGTGGGGCCGCCCGAGCGGCGCTCCTGCATCTTCTCCAGCAGCGGCTTGAGCAGTTCGCGGAAGCCCGCGACATTCGCCCGCACCCAGCCGGCCCGGTCCACGACGAGGACCGGGGTGTCCTCCGGCTCATGGCTCTCGGGGATCATCCGGGTGAAGCCCCGGACGTGCTCCTCCGACGCCTTGGCGTGCCGTCGCAGCTCGGCGACGATCGCACGCGCCTCGTCCTTGCTCACCTCGGGCCCTGGCCGCACGAAGCGGGTCGCGGTCGCCACCGCGAGATTCCAGTCGACCATCTCGGCACCACCGATGCTCGTCATGCGTCAACCGTACGTGCTGTTCTCGAACAGCGGTGAGGTGTTGGATTCCGCCGGTTCAACCGGTCCACCCGGCGGACCCCGCGGCTGCGGCCCACGTCCCGTGGGTACGGTCCGCCCCGGTCCCGTGGGTACGGCCAAGGCTCCGTGGGTTCGTTCCGCCCCCGGTCCCATGGGTACGGCCAAGGCTCCGTGGGTTCGTTCCGCCCCCGGTCCCGTGGATACGGCCAAGGCCCCGCGGCGGTGGCCCGGGGCACGCGGCCCCGGGCGCGGTCAGCTCACCAGCGCCGCCGCCAGCCGGTCCAGGGCGGTCTGGGAGGCGTCCCGGGATGGGGTGTCGCCGGCCATGAAGGCGAAGGCGAGCAGCCGTCCGCCCGGGTCGACCACCGTGCCGGACAGCGAGCCGACCCCGGTCAGGGTGCCCGTCTTGGCGCGGATCAGCCCGGTGGCGGGCGAGGTCCCCGGGTAGCGGGACACCAGGGTCCCGTTGAAGCCCGCGACCGGCAGGCCGGTGAGGACCGGCCGCAGCTCGGGGCGGGCCGGGTCGGCGGCACGGGCCAGCAGGGCGGTGAGCAGCCGCGCGGAGACCCGGTCCGCGCGGTCGAGCCCGCTGCCGTCGGCGAACCGCGCCCCGCCCAGCGGGAGCCGCAGCCGGTCGAGCTGCCGCCGCACGGCCCGTCCGGCACCCGCGAAGCTCGCTTCCTCGCCGGACGCGACGGCCGTCTGCCGGGCGAGTGACTCGGCGATGTCGTTGTCGCTGTCGGTCAGCATCCGTTCGACCAGGGCGGACAGCGGCTCGGAGTGCACCTGGGCGAGCCACG
>NZ_JBSGUP010000582.1:0-5302 GCF_053607985.1 Streptomyces sp. NPDC055078 | reverse complement strand
GGGCCAGTCGATGGCATGGATGTCCTCGATGCGCTGGTTGAACGGCGGATTGCTCAGCACCCGGTCGGCAAGGCCGGTACCCCGGCGCTGGAACAGTGACACCGGGTCGGAGGTGCCGACGACCGGCTGGTCCACCCCATGGATGGCAAGGTTCAACGTCGCCAGCCGTGGATTGCTGCGATCCGTCGCGTGCGCCTCGAAAGAATCGCCGTCGATGCGGGCGGCCCCAGCGATATGTTGCGCCGCGGCCGCGAGCATGCCGCCGGTACCACAAGCAGGATCAAGGATTCGGTCTCCGGGTTGCGGGGACACGGACTCGACGAGCAGGCGTACCACATCACGCGGCGTGTAGAACTCCCCCGCTGAAAAAGCGCCCTCCTGAACGTGGCGTTCGAGGAGGAGCTCACCGACTTCCGGCAAGCCGGCCTCGGCCAGCGTCGGACGCTGCGTCAGCGCGGTGAGGAAAGCGGCTGCCCACGGTACGTCGTCGGATGCCTCGCCACCGTCGAGGAACTCGACGTCCAGCTTGTGTATGTCAGGCACAGGGAAATGCGGGTGCCTGCTCGCGCTCCTCATCGCAGAGCGCAGATCCTTCAGCGGTGAGATGCCGATTCGAGCCTCCGAAACCGCGCGGGCCCACCGCTGGACGAACTCGTCTTCCGGTTCGCCCGCAGACTCGACGAATCCCGCAAGCATCAGGATCGCGAGCATGGACGTCAGATCGCCGAACGTGTTCCGGCCCCGCTGGAAAGGCGCGTACGCTCGCCAAAGTCGGTCAACTACGTCCGCGGCGCGGCTCTCCGTCCCCATGGTCTCCACGTGTAGGTCTCCTCGCTCTATACCGGACCCAGTTGGCTGATGACTGCCAACGCTGTTACGGCAACAAAGATCAGCAGACACAGGCGCAGCGTCATGCCTGTGCTCTGCATCGCCTTCCCCAGCAGCTCGAAGAACGCTTTCACTCTACGGTGCCCCCTGCCTTCGATCTCCGCCAAAATATGCGCAGCGTCCCTGCGCATACCCTCCGCCTGCGAGCTTGGTCGCGTCGAGCGACGTCAGGTCTGGAGGTAGAGGCTGAATGGAGAGGAATTTAACAGCAGTAGACGGAGAGTGTGAGTCGGCGAGCCTCTCGTCGGCTGAAGGTTGACGCATCGCGCAGTAAGGCTGCGCAGTTGCGTCGGATGTGAGATTGCTGCTCACGGGCGCACAGGGGGAAGCGTGGTGCTTGGCAGTCGGTCGCGGAGGTGGCCCGAAATGTGGTGCAGTTCACAGCTCCGGCTGTCGGTGGGTGACCGCTGGAGTCGCGTTCGGCTCGGTGATTCTTCGCAGATCGCGGGCGGCCGTGCCTGGTGCGTGTTCGAGTGATCTTGGCGCTGGCTGACGGGAGTAACTGGGAGGCGGGATATGCAGGCGGTTCCCAAAGTTGGGCGTGATCCGCTTTGGCGGACATCCGAGATCAGGGATTCGCCCCCGGAAGGATGTCCTTCATGGAGAACATGGGGAAGAAGAAGCCACGCTCACCGACGGCGAGGACAGGCCGCCGCTACTGGCCCGCCCGATCTGGGAGACCTGGTACAGGGGCGCCCCGGATGTCTGTAGTCAATGGGCTCCGCTCTCCGGTGAGTGCAGGTCCAAGTGGTTCGACTGACCGCCACCGGCGTGAGAGAGCAGGGCCCAAACCGTTCGGGCGGTGTTCACCATATCGACGGTGCGTACGTCACGGACGTGCCTGGCCTGCACTGTGCCATGGCCGAGGCGCTGGCGGGGCCCGGTGGCTATTACGGTCGGGAACGGAACGCCTTCAAGGACTGCCTGCACGGTGGCTATGGCGTGACCGCACCCTTCACTTTGATCTGGCACGACGCCGATGTCGCTTGTCAGGCGCTGGCGGAAGACATCTGGGACGCCGGGAAGGGACTCAGCTATTTCGAGGAGATCGCGCGGCTCCTTGAATCCTTCGGCGTCACGGTCGATCTCCAGTGACAATGGCGCGACGCCCTGCGCCTGCTCCAACCCCGCGTGATGGGGGCAACGCGTGGAGGCGCGCCCTGTCGACGCATGGTAGGCGAGCGCCTCGCGGGAGCGGCAGGCGAGTTCGGCAGCGCCGGGCGCGCCGCGGCGCAGGGAGACCGCGAGCCCGTATCTCGGCCCCGTGAAGTTGACGGCTACTGCTCGTATGCCCAGGCCCTGCCGGTCTGTCGGTACTCCTCGACGGGGATCGGCTCGACCCCGCTGCGCATGCGGGCGGTGTAGAGCAGGCCGTCGAGGTGGTCGATCTCGTGGTGGATGACGCGGGCGAGGCCGCGTTCGTACACGGTGGTGACGGTCTCGCCGGTCAGGGCCGTGGTCTCGACTGTGATCTTCAGGGGGCGGGGGACGATGCCGCGGACGTCGAAGAAGCTCAGGCAGCCCTCGTACTGCTCGTCCAGCTCGTCGGAGCGGTCGGTGATCTTCGGGTTGAGCAGGCTGACGGCGGGTGCGTCGCCGGGTGGCTGGACGACGGCGGCGGTGCGGCCGATGCCGATCTGCGGGGCAGCGATGCCCATGCCCTTGGCGAAGGGGTGGACCTGGCCGATCCGTTCCATCGCGGCGAACAGCTCGTCGGTAATGCGCTCGGCCTCGTCGCGCTCGGCGGGCAGGGTGAAGGCGCGAGCCTGTTCGGCCAGGATGCCGGCGCCGTGCTGGACGACTCCGAGGTCTCGCATCTGCTGGCTAGGCGGCACGTCAATCACCTGAAGTCCTCTTGCTCTGTGCTGTGTTCGGGCCGCGCCCGGAACCTCCACTACGGTACCGAGCATGGAGGGCGGGTGCGGTCGTGATCCACGTGAATTGCCTCAGTTCACCGTCGTCGCTGCGGATGGGCGGGGTCCGCAAGGGTGAGGCTTCGGCTGTCATGGAGGTCTCGGTGCCCCACACGACGGGGCCGAGGGCAGCCGGGAAGGCGAGCTGGACTTCCAGTTGTTCGGTGGGCAGGCGGTCGGCCCGCTGGAACCACTTGCCCCAATTGTCGTCACTGAGCGAGGACGAGCGCAGGACCATGGTCGAGGCCGGGCGTCTCGGCACGGTGATCGAGAAGGTTAAGCACGTCGAAGTGGCAGACAAGGACAAACTGCTCCCGGGGCGGGTGGCTCACCTCGTGGAAGACCAGGTGCCCTTCGAATTCAGCGTCCACAACGAGCACGCCAAGATGTGGCGACGGCTCGGGGTCAGACCTGCCACTGGCGCTTCCGATCCGCACGCCACGGTCGCGAAGTACTGCATCTACAGCGAGGCGTTCGGTGCCTACGTCTACACGCCCGCCTGGGTGAAGAAGATCGCTAGGGAGATCGGCACCGTTGAGAAGTACCGGTCGTTCTTCGGCAGGGAGCCCCGGATGAAGACGGTTACCCCGTTTCCAAAGCAGGCCGGAGCAATGGAAGCGAGCGACGCGCAGCAGCACAGCAAGTCCGCCGAGAACTCCTGCAGGAGCGTGTCACTCACTCGCCGAACAGACCGTCCTGCACGTACTCGACGACCTTCCGCTCCGGGTAGAAGACGGCCAGCAGCATGAACGTCTTGGGGTGGGCCGCGATGTTACCGACAAAGAAGTGGACGGCACGGTTCGGGGCACACATCCGCGTGTACCAGCGCTCACGGAGCGCATCACGGACCCCGTGCTCGCCGTACTTGCGCAGGAACTTGCGGTACGACTGGCCTGCCTCCCAGTCCTTCAGCCCCATGTCGTGGGTCGGGCAGTCGTCTTCGGCGCAGCGAAAGCTGTAGCGGAGGTCGAGCGGCACCCACTCCAGCGGGTTCAGCTCCTGCTCGAACAAGTCAAGTTGGTCGGCCAGCGCGGCTTTGGAGACAGACCAGGGCTCGGCGGCCTCCAGCCGGAAGCGGGTGATCTCGGCGGGGCGGAAAACGCCGAGGGACGTTCCTCGTTTCTCCTGATCCCGCTTGATGGCGCAGAGCGACGGGGCGACCAGCGGCTCCACGTGCCGATACCGTTTCTGCCAACCGCCGTCGGGCGGTACCTCACCCACTATCTCCAACGTGTCGAGATAGGGCCGGAGACTCTCTGGGCGGGAGTCTCTCTCAAGGCGGTGTGGCTCGACGTCGACTTCGATGATCGAGTACTTGGAGAACTGGGCCTCCTCGCTCAGGAGCCGAAAAGGCACAGGGAAGAGCCGTACGTGCTGAGGCTCGCCTTGGTCGAGGCGTATGCCGGCCACGCAGCTGGTCTCGCGGTACTTACTGGACAGCTCCGGATATGTCTTGACCGTGATCATGATCCGTGCGCGCTGCCGTTTCCCGAATGCCGCCGACGCCATGGCGTGCCCCCTCCATCGATCTCCCCGATCTGATTGGACGAGAGGCATGCACCGCTGGCAAGGGTGCGTGCGAGAACCGGGGACGAAGTCAGGCCAAGGGATTCACTGGCACCTGGACCCGGCTGCGGATCGTCTCCAAGACGACCTGCCGGTGACAGCGGCTCTCGTCCTTCTCGAAGCACAGCACCGCTACCCGCGACGCTCGGGCATGCTCTGCTAGTCGGCCGAGGTCGGCCTGAGCTTCCTCGGACCGCAGGAGTCCACGGAAGCGCGCCCGACCCACTTCGACGCGGCCGTCCCAGAAGGGCTCGCGATTGTCCTTCGGATTGCCCAGGCCACGCAGGTGCGTGTACTCGATGCCGGCTTCGGCCAGAGCTCCCCCGAGGCGGGTCTTGCTGAAGCCCTTTTTGCGGCTGATCGGGGTGAGCCGTACATCTGCCACGACACTGATGCGGCTGTCGACGAGCGAGGCGACGAACGACTCGATGTCCCGACCTTCGTACCCGGCTGACCAGAGACCGGGCGTGACGGGCGGGACCCGGGCCGTCCGGAACAGATCATCGAGGGAGACCGCAAGAGCCTCGGCCACCGCGCCGACGGTGAAGAAACCTGGCTGGATAGCTCCCTCGCTCTCCAGACGACTCACAGTCCCGACGGCGATGCTTGCCTCCTTAGCCAGGCGTTCCCGCGTCCACCCGCGGTCTTCCCGCAACGCACGTACGCGCTGGGCGAGCGCACGGGCGTGGTCGTGGAGAGGCGCTGACCGATGACCTGCCATGTGCGGTTTTCCTAACGACCGTTGGGCGGCCCGCCGCGGTGTTCCTGGTCAGCTACGAGCCCTGGATTCGCGAACGCGCAGATCCGAGGGCGCGTAGGCGCCGCTCTTCCTGCGGCACTGGAGACTGCTCCTGGGAGAAGCCGACCAAGATCTTCTCCCTGATTTCTCCCAAACGATCTCCAGGAACCCGTCAGGGGCCTGATCCACTCACTGG
>NZ_JBSGUP010000581.1:0-5308 GCF_053607985.1 Streptomyces sp. NPDC055078 | reverse complement strand
CACCGCGCCCTCTGTGGCGTCGGTGGCGTCAGTGACATCGGCGGCATCGGCGAAATCCGCGCCGCCCGCCGTGTCTTCCGTAGCTGCCGTGTCTCGCGCGTCCGCGATGTCGAAGAGCCGGAACGCGGACAGATCGAGCCGCAGCGAGACCCGCACCCCCGCGTCCATACCCGCGGCGGCCTCGGCCGCCCACTCCCTGGCCCCGGGCAGCCGCTGGGGGGCCGCCGCCGCGAACGGCGCACCCACCGCGTACGCCGCCGCGGGTGTACGCGGCAGGGTGTCGGCCACCGCGTCGAAGAACGCGCGGACCAGTGCTTCCGGCTCGGGCAGCCGCACGGTCCCCGGCCCGGATACCGGCGTGCCGTACGCCTCATGGGGCATCGCGGCGGCGATCGCTCTCAACTGGGCGATGTCCTCGGCGTCCAGGGGCCCGGCACGCCATGCGTCGTGATCGGTCGCGGTCAGCCCGGGCAGCAGTCTGCCGCGCGCCACCAGATGGAGTGCGTGCAGGGCGGCCGCTCCCCAGCAGGCCGCCGCCGGATGGGCGGCGGGATGGCGACGGGCCCGGACGAGCAGCGGAACGGCCTCGGCCACCGGGAGCAGTACGGCGGGGACCGTACGGCTGCGGATGTCACCGCCGGGGGTGCCGTCGCCCGGCCGGCCAGCGGGAGGCGCTTCCCGGACCACGGTGATCTCGTCGGTCGCGTCACGCGGCAGCGCGTCGCCGTCGGGATGCCAGAAGGCGATCCGTCCCTCGCGCGGCAGCGGCGCCGGGAGAAACACCGCGGCACAGATGTGCAGCGAGGGCGGCGGCTGCGCCGTCTCGGCTGTCATGCGGGGCACCTCCCACCCGTCGGTCGTGCGTCGGAGTACCAGATCCACGACTCTACGGGTGGGGTCTGACAATGGCCCCGGCCGACGACGGTCCCCACACGTCCGAGGTCACCCCGCCCCGCCCGCGGGCCCGCTCCACACTCGTACCGGTACCGGTACCGGTACCGGTTACCCGTGCACGGGCGCCGTTGCGCCCTGCGCGCGGTTCACGAGCCGCCCCACCGGCATACGTCTCTCCCGGCGCTGCCGGCGAGACCCACAGCACCTCCTGCTCGGACGGCCGGGCACACCGACCGTCCGAGCAGGCGCAACGCACTCTGTCGGCGTCCATCCGTGCCGGGCCCGTGCCCTACGCCGCGGGCGGAAGCGGCCGTATCTGCTGCGGCTGGTCCGGGGCCACGGTCCCCGCGTCCTCAGGCGGTGCGGGAGTCGCCCCCGCCTCCACCTCCGCCCTGCCCGGCCGCTGGGGCGCGAGGGACTGCTGCCCCGTCCCGCCCGGTGCCTGCTGGGCCCGCTCCAGGAAGCGGAGCAGCTCCACCGGGAACGGCAGCACCAGCGTGGAGTTCTTCTCGGCCGCGACGGCCACCACTGTCTGCAGCAGCCGCAGCTGCAGCGCCGCGGGCTCCTTCGACATCTCGCCGGCCGCCTGGGCGAGCTTCTTGGACGCCTGAAGCTCCGCGTCCGCGTTGATCACCCGGGCCCGGCGCTCCCGGTCCGCCTCCGCCTGCCGGGCCATCGAACGCTTCATGGCCTCCGGCAGTGACACATCCTTGATCTCCACCCGGTCGATCTGCACGCCCCACCCGATCGCCGGGCTGTCGATCATCAGCTCCAGCCCCTGGTTGAGCTTCTCGCGGTTGGACAGCAGATCGTCCAGATCGCTCTTGCCGATGATCGAACGCAACGAAGTCTGTGCCATCTGGGACACCGCGAACCGGTAGTCCTCGACCTCGATGATCGCGTTCGCCGCCTCGACCACCCGGAAGTAGACGACCGCGTCGACGCGGACCGTGACATTGTCCCTGGTGATGCCCTCCTGTGCGGGCACCGGCATGGTCACTATCTGCATATTGACCTTACGGATCCGGTCGACCGCCGGGACGATCATGGTGAATCCGGGGCCCCGTATCCCTCCGTGCAGCCGTCCGAGCCGGAAGACCACACCGCGCTCGTACTGCTTGACCACCTTGGCCGCCGCCACCGTGTACGCCAGGACACCGGACGCAGCCGCCACTCCTGCAACCACCAGCTCTTCGACCATCGGGGCACCCCCTTCTGTCCGAGCCGGATGCCCGATACCACGGTATGCCCGGTATGCCCCATCGGGCCAGGGTCCTCGGTACCCGGGGTCCTCCGTACCCGGCGCCGGGGTGATCCGGGCCCGCCGGGTGCATCCTGGAGTTGGAGATACGACGGCCATGCGCACCGGCAGTGAACCGATCACCGCACGCAGTGCCCTGCGGCTCCGGCTCGGGCTGAGCCTCTGGGGCCTGATGTGGGCTGCCGCGGGGACGGCCGTCTTCGCCCTCTCGGCGCACCCCGGCTGGGCGGTCGCCTGCGGGGTGCTGCTGCTGATCGTGACGGCGGATCTGCTCATGATCCTCCGCCATATCCACCAGGGTCCGCACTATCAGCCCGGACGGGACATTCCGCCGTACGAACCGGTCCACGACGAGCGCCGGCCGCCGCGCCCCCGGGGATCACGGCCGCCCGGTGTATAGAAACCGCTCCCGTCAGGCCCCGGGGTCGAAACGGGCCGCCTTAAGATACTCCGGGTTCGGGTCGAGGGCTGCCGCGAGCCTGAAGTGGCGTTTCGCCTGCTCGGGGCGTCCGGCTCGCTCATAGGTGCGGGCCAGCGCGAAGTGCGCGAACGCGTTGTCCGGTTCGCGCTCAAGGACCAGCTCGAATTCCAGCTCGGCCGGGCGCAGTTGAGCGGCGGCAAAGAAGGCACGGGCCCGCAGCAGGCGCGCGGCCGTGTTCTCCGGGTGGGCCGCGATGACCGAGTCCAGCAGCTTCACGGCGCCGCGCGGGTCCCTCGCGGCGAGAAGCTGCTCGGCCGCGCGGTAGTCGATGACGTGCGTCTCCGGGTTGCTTTTGGGCACGGCTGCATCCTTCCCCTCACTCCACGCTTCCAACACAAGCCCCGGCAACCGTATTCCGGCGGTAAGGAGCCTCCGGCCCACCGGGGCTCACCGGCCGGAGTACGCCAGCCCCAGCCCGATCGACGTCAGAGTCAGCCCCGCGATCACGAACCCCCTGTCGACACCGGTCCGCCGATGGCCGTCGACCACGACCTCGCGTGGATCGCCGGGGTCGTACGAGAGCCGGACGCTGCTTCCCTCGGGAAGCGGCACGGGCGAGCTGACCTCCACGATCTGGCCGTCCCGTGTCTCATACGCCAGCAACGGCCGCCCGGTTCCGGGTGGCGCCGGTTTGACCAGGGCGATCGCAAAGTGGCCCGACCCGGCGATACGGCGGCTCTGGCGCAGGCCGTACGCCCCGGCGAGCGCGGCGATCAGCCCACCCAGTGCGGTGAAGGAGGCGAAGACGATCTGCACCACGTCGATGGTAGTACCGCCGTGGCGGATCCGGCCGCGCTTGACGGATACCTGACGCGAACTCCGTCCTCCGCTACCCTGCGGCGGTCGCCCGCCGGGTCAGCTCCGCCCAGACCGCACGGACCTGCGGTTCCAGGTCGGCCAGAGGGCCGTCGTTGTCGATGATCAGATCGGCGACGGCTCGCCGCTGCTCCCTCGTGGCCTGCGCCGCCATCCGCGCCCGCGCCTCGGACTCGGTCATGCCACGCTGTCCGACCAGCCGCCGCAGCTGGGTCTCCGGCGCCGCGTCCACGACAACGACAAGGTCGTACCGGGAGGCCAGTTCGTTCTCGGCGAGCAGCGGTACGTCGTGGACCACGACGTCGTCCGCGCCGGCCGTCTTCTCCAGTTCGCGCGAGCGCGCCCCGACCAGGGGATGGACGATCGCGTTGAGGGCGGCCAGCCGGTCGGGGTCGGCGAAGACGATGGCGCCGAGCTTCGGCCGGTCCAGACTGCCGTCGGCGGTGAGGACATCGGTTCCGAAGGCTTCGACGACAGCCGCGAGCCCTGGCGTACCGGGCTCCACGACCTCGCGAGCGATCTTGTCGGCGTCGATGAGCACCGCTCCGTACGACTCAAGCAGTCGGGAGACTTCACTCTTGCCGGCGCCGATTCCACCGGTCAGGCCCACGGACAGCATGAGCGGCAGCTTAGCTTCCGGCTCTCACTGCACCACCGCGGCCCCCTTCGCACGCCATACGGGCCCCTCCGTACGCCACTGCGGGCCTCCCGGTCGCCGTCGCGGGGGCCGTGGGTGGATGACCTAGCCGTCGCCCTCCCGCTCCGCGAGAAAGCGCTCGAACTCAAGGCCGATCTCGTCGGCGGACGGCAGGTCCACGGGCTCCGCGACCAGGCTGCCCCGGGTCTCGGCGCCTGCCACCGCGTCGTACTGGTGCTCCAGTCCCTGCACCAGGGCGACCAACTCTTCATCGCCCTCGCCGATCTGGCGCTCGATCTCGTTCTGGGTGCGGTGTGCCTCAGTGCGCAGGGCGTGTGCGACGCCGGGCAGGACGAGTCCGGTCGCGGCCGTGATCGCCTCCAGGGCGGTCAGTGCGGCGTCCGGGTAGGACGAGCGGGCGACATAGTGCGGTACATGCGCCGCGATTCCGAGGACGTCATGGCCCGCTTCCATCAGCCGGTACTCGACCAGGGACTCCGCGCTGCCGGGTACCTGGGCCTCTTCGAAGGGGCTGCGGTGGCCCGGGGTGAGGTCCGTGCGATTGCCGTGCGGGGTGAGACCCACCGGGCGGGTGTGCGGGACGCCCATAGGGATGCCGTGGAAGTTGACCGAGAGCCGTACGCCGAGGCGCTCGACGATCTGTGCGACGGCCACGGAGAACCGCTCCCACTCCACATCCGGCTCAGGACCCGACAGCAGCAGGAACGGGGCACCTGTGGCGTCCTGGACGACGCGCACTTCGATGTCCGGCGTTTCGTACGCCGACCAGCGGTCGCGCTTGAAGGTCAGCAGCGGGCGGCGGGCGCGGTAGTCCACCAGCCTGTCGTGATCGAAACGGGCCACCACCTGGTGGGGCAGCGATTCCAGCAGATTGTCGACAATCTGCTCACCGGTCTCACCCGCGTCGATGTATCCGTCGAAGTGGTACAGCATGACCAGCCCTGCCGACTCCTGCGCGAGCGCCATGTCGACGACCGCGAGGCCCTTCGGCTCCCATTCGTACAAACCCTGCGGATCAAGCACGATTACCGCTCCTCCTCGTGTTCACAGGCAAGAACACGCGGTGCCGCACCGGCATTCCCCACGCGGGCGATGAACACCTTGTGGAGGTAGTGCTGTTCGCCCGGTGGGCCGCCCCTGCCGGCCTGTGTCCACTCCTCCGGACAACGAGTAAGGCCCGCCCCCCAGGGGGGAGCGG
>NZ_JBSGUP010000580.1:736-5338 GCF_053607985.1 Streptomyces sp. NPDC055078 | reverse complement strand
ACGTCAAGAGCGTTTCCGGTAAGGAGCCCCGTGCCTGAGCTGCCCGAGGTCGAGGTCGTACGCCGTGGACTCCAGCGCTGGGTCAGCGGACGCACCATCGCCGAGGTGCGGGTACTGCACCCGCGAGCCGTGCGCCGCCACCTCGGCGGCGCCGATGACTTCGCGGCCCGGCTCAAGGGACACAGCGTCGGTATCGCCCGCCGCCGCGGCAAATATCTGTGGCTGCCGCTCGCGGACACCGACTCCTCGGTCCTCGGCCACCTCGGGATGAGCGGGCAGCTGCTCGTGCAGCCGGAGGACACGGTGGATGAGAAACATCTGCGGATCCGCCTCAGATTCGATGACGCGATCGGCACCGAGCTGCGCTTTGTCGACCAGCGCACCTTCGGCGGCCTCTCCCTGCACGACAACACCCCCGACGGACTGCCCGCGGCCATCGCACACATCGCCCGCGATCCGCTCGACCCCGCCTTCGACGACGCCGCGTTCCATACCGCGCTGCGGCTGCGGCGTACGACCGTCAAGCGCGCCCTGCTCGACCAGTCGCTGATCAGCGGGGTCGGCAATATCTACGCGGACGAGGCGCTCTGGCGCGCGAAGCTCCACTACGACCGCCCGACCGCGAGCATCACCCGCCCCCGGTCGGCCGAACTGCTCGGCCATGTCCGGGATGTCATGAACGCGGCCCTGAGCGCCGGGGGCACCAGCTTCGACAGCCTGTATGTGAATGTGAACGGCGAATCGGGATACTTCGATCGCTCACTGGACGCCTACGGCCGGGCGGACGAGCCCTGCCGGCGCTGTGGCACCCCCCTGCGGCGGCGTGCCTGGATGAACCGTTCCAGCTATTTCTGCCCACGCTGCCAGCGCGCCCCGCGCCCGGCACCCTGAGCCCGCGCCCGGCACTCTGAGCCCGCGCCCGGCACTCTGAGCCCGCGCCCGGCACTCTGAGCCCGCGCCCTGCGCTCCGAGACCCGCTCCGGCGCAGCGCGAGCCGCCGCCTCGCGTTAAGAATGAGAGCTTCAGAAGCCGAAGTTCTGGGTCCACCACGGGCCGCCGTCGCCCATATGGACACCGACGCCCAGCGTCTTGTAGTCGCAGTTGAGAATGTTCGCTCGGTGGCCGTCGCTGTTCATCCAGGAGTTCATCACCGCACCCGGGTCGGCCTGGCCGCGGGCTATGTTCTCGCCGCCCAGATGCTTCACACCCGCCTGCGCCGCGCGGTCCCAGGGGCTGTCGCCGTCCGGGTCGGTGTGGTCGAAGAAGCCTCGGTTCGCCATGTCGTCGCTGAAGGCGCCCGCCAGCCTCGCCAGTGAGGCATCGAACCGGACCGGGGCACAACCGGCGTTGGCGCGCTCCTGGTTCACCAGCGCGAGCACTTCCGCCTCGGCCGCCGACTCCGATGGCGAGGGCTTCGGGGGGACCTTCCGCTCCACGGAGCGGTCGGAGTCACGGGGCTTCTCACGGACCGGGGGCGCGGTCTTCTTCTTCCGCGGCGGCGCGGGGGGCGTCGTCCGCTCCGTGGGCTTGGCGGACGGCTTGGCCGGTGCCTTGGGGACGGGGGACTTCGACGGCGCGTGCGCGGGCGGGGGAGGCGTACGCGACGGCAGCTTCGTCGGACTGCTGCTCGCCTCGCCCTGGGTCTGGAGTTCGGGAGCGCCGCCGTCGGTCACCCGGCTGCCGGGGACGGAGCTGTCACCGCCCACCGTGAAGGTGTCGCCACCCGGCAGCAGCCCGGAGGCAACGGCCGCGGCGCCCACCGCCATGGCCGCGGAGGCGCCGAGCAGTCCCGTGCGTACGGGCTTGCCCGCACGCTTTTCGGAGCGTCGGTGGCGTCCCATCTGCTGTGCCTTCCTCATGAATCGACGGCTGTACGGCCCGGCCGCGTATCGGCCGGAAGCCGGCTGAGGACACGACCGATTCACCCGTTCGGGTGAGTTTCATTGGGACCGGACTGTACGCCATGCCGCTTGGCCGAGAAGCGCTCCGTAGGCAATTCGACGGCTACCGTGCAGCCATGGACGACGCCGCACGACTGACCGCCTGGGTGCGCGGTCGGGTACAGGGAGTGGGATTCCGCTGGTTCACCAGGGCAAACGCTCTGGAGATCGGCGGACTCACCGGATTCGCCGTCAATCTCGACGACGGCAGAGTGCAGGTTGTGGCGGAGGGGGCGCGTGAGAATTGCCACCGGCTGCTGGAGTGGCTGCGCTCCGACGACACACCCGGCCGGGTTGACGGTGTCACTGAGATATGGGACACGCCCCGTGGTGGCTACGACGGCTTCGCGATCCGCTGACGACCACCCCCGCCCGGTATCCGCGACGGTGCTGGAATGGCTGCTTCCGGTACCCGCCCGAGGTGGAAAGGGCCTGGTGGTTGCCATATAGGGCAGGTCGTGCCAGGCTGCGGCAGTAAGGATGATCTCCACGCCCCCAGGGCCCCGGAGCGAAGGCCCTGCCGCGTGTCCCGCGAGCGCCTGCCGCCGGGTCGGCCCCTTGATGCCGGGCGTGATCGTGTTGACCGTCAAACTTTTTGGTGAGACTCTGGAAGCCCCGCGCACCTTAGCTGTTTGGCAGTAAGAACCACACCGGAATCAGCAGTACTCAGGCACTGTCGAGCACCGCGGGTGCGAATCCCTCACGACCCACACCGCATCGGTCGGTCACTCAGTGTGGAGGACCATCCATCATGGCAAAGGCGCTTCTCGGTTACGTCGGCGGCTCCGACCCGCGACTTCTCGCCGAGATGCGACGGCTCCAGCAGCGCGTCCAGGACCTCGAATCCGAGCTTGTACGGATTCAGTCCGAGAATGATGCGCTCAATGCTGCCGTCGCCCAGCACCCCGGAGAGTCGCTGCTCGACGGCATCGACATCGACGTACCGCAGGCGGAGCCCGCGCTCACCTGAGCCGGAGGTCCGCTGGAGATCCATCGCGCAAGATATGCAAGGGACGCCCTCGGCGTCCCTTCTTTCTTTCCCTCAGGGTCCCGCTGACCCTGCCCGAAGTCCTTGAGTCCTCCCCTTACCGTCTGATGTGCCCTTCGCCCTCCTCGGTGAAACCGAACCCGAAAGGTAGAGTCCGGCTGCGTGCACCTCAAGGCCATGACCCTGCGCGGGTTCAAATCCTTCGCCTCCGCCACGACACTGCGGTTCGAGCCGGGCATCACCTGTGTCGTGGGACCCAACGGCTCCGGCAAGTCCAATGTCGTGGACGCGCTCTCCTGGGTCATGGGCGAGCAGGGCGCCAAATCGCTGCGCGGCGGCAAGATGGAGGACGTCATCTTCGCCGGCACGACCGGGCGGCCACCGCTCGGCCGGGCCGAGGTCTCCCTCACCATCGACAACTCCGACGGTGCGCTCCCGATCGACTACGCCGAAGTCACCATTACGCGGATCATGTTCCGCAACGGCGGCAGCGAGTACCAGCTCAACGGCGACACCTGCCGGCTCCTCGACATCCAGGAACTCCTCTCCGACTCCGGTATCGGCCGCGAGATGCATGTCATCGTCGGCCAGGGCCAGCTCGACTCCGTACTCCACGCCGACCCGATGGGACGGCGTGCCTTCATCGAGGAGGCGGCGGGCGTCCTCAAGCACCGCAAGCGCAAGGAGAAGGCGCTGCGGAAACTGGACGCGATGCAGGCCAATCTGGCCCGCGTCCAGGACCTCACCGACGAGCTGCGCCGCCAGCTCAAGCCGCTCGGACGGCAGGCCGCCGTCGCCCGGCGGGCCGCGGTCATCCAGGCCGATCTGCGGGACGCCCGGCTGCGGCTGCTCGCCGACGACCTCGGCCGCCTGCGGGCCGCCCTCAGCTCCGAGATCGCCGACGAGGCCGCCCTCAAGGAACGCAGGGAGGCCGCCGCCGCGGAACTGAAGGCCGCGCTCGCCCGTGAGGCGGACCTGGAGGACGAGGTGCGCAGACTCGCCCCGAGGCTCCAGCGCGCCCAGCAGAGCTGGTACGAACTCTCCCAGCTCGCGGAACGGGTCCGCGGCACGATCTCGCTCGCCGACGCCCGGGTCACGAGCGCGACCGCCCAGCCCCCCGACGAGCGGCGCGGCCGTGACCCCGAGGACATGGAACGCGAGGCCACGCGGATCCGCGAGCAGGAAGCGGAACTGGTGGCCGCGCTGGAGGCGGCCGAACGCGCGCTGGAGGACACCGCCGCCCACCGCGCCGAACTGGAACGCGAGCTGGCCGTCGAGGAGCGCCGCCTCAAGGACGCCGCCCGCGCCATCGCCGACCGCCGCGAAGGGCTCGCCCGCCTCGGCGGCCAGGTCAACGCCGCGCGGGGCCGGGCGGCCTCCGCCCAGTCCGAGATCGACCGCCTCGCCGCCGCCCGTGACGAGGCGGGGGAGCGGGCCGCGGCCGCCCGCGCGGAGTACGAACAGCTCCGGGCCGAGGTCGAAGGACTCGACGCCGACGACACCCGGCTGGGCGAACGGCACGACGCCGCCAAGAGCGCCCTGGCCGAGGCCGAAGCCGCCCTGAGCGCCGCCCGGGACGCCCTCACCACCGCCGAGCGCGAACGCGCCGCCGTCGCCGCCCGCCGCGAGGCCCTCGCCCTCGGCCTGCGCCGCAAGGACGGCACCGGCGCCCTC
>NZ_JBSGUP010000580.1:0-726 GCF_053607985.1 Streptomyces sp. NPDC055078 | reverse complement strand
TGTCGGCAGCGGCGGGCGGCGCGCGGCGAAGGACCGGCTCGGCGGCCTCCTCGGCCCGGCGTCCGAACTCCTCACGGTGGCCCCCGGTTACGAGATCCCCGTGGCCGCCGCCCTCGGTGCAGCCGCCGACGCGGTCGCGGTCACCACCACCGCGACCGCCGCCGAAGCACTGCGGCTGCTCCGCAAGAGCGACGCGGGCCGCGCCGCGATACTGCTGACCGATGCCCCCGAGCCGGACCTGCCGCCCGCGACGGCCCCGGGTTCCGTGGGCGGCGAGCGCCCGGCTCCCGGTCGCCGTGGCGGCGAGCACCCGGCTCTCGGTCGTGGTGGCGGCGAGCGGCCGGACGCGCCCGCCTCGGACCGCGCGCACCCCGCCCCCGTCCCCGTCCCCGCCCCCGTCCCCGGGGACGGCGACGAGCGGCCGGGGCCTTCCGGCGGCTGGGTCGCCTACGCCGCGGAGCTGGTGCGGGGACCTGTGGAGCTGATGCCCGCCGTACGGCGGCTGCTGCGGGACACCGTGGTCGTCGGGACGCTGGCGGACGCCGAGGACGTCGTCCACGCCCGGCCCCGGCTCACCGCCGTCACCGCCGAGGGCGATGTTCTCGCCGCGCACTTCGCGCAGGGCGGCTCGGCGGGTGCGCCGAGCCTGCTGGAGGTGCAGGCGTCCGTGGACGAGGCCGCGGCCGAACTGACGGAGCTGGGCGTACGGTGCGCGGAGCTGGACGG
>NZ_JBSGUP010000579.1:0-5347 GCF_053607985.1 Streptomyces sp. NPDC055078 | reverse complement strand
ACCGCACACCCGCCCCCTTCCCGCATGCGGGAAGGGGGCGGCTTCGTCACGCCTGCTGCGCCGAATCGCCTGCGGGTTCGATCGTTCGCTTGGGCTCAGCGGTGCGCCCGATCGGGGCATGGAAGTTCGGTGAGGAACAGCACGTCGACCTAGACTTCCCACTGCTTGCCAGCGCGGCTGAGCTGCGAAACCTTCACTTTGAACCCCAAGATGAAGGCCTGGAACTGGAACTTCCCAACGAGGCGACGAACGATGCCAACGGCGCTGGAGGCTTCCCCGGGTGAACGATTGCGCACCCTGCGCGACCTCCTTGGGCTGACTGGCGCAGATCTTCACCAGCTGACAGGAATCAGCCAATCCTGGATCTCGCAGGTCGAGACCGGGCCACGGGAACCCTCACCGGAACGTCTCGCTCAGATCGCCCGAGCAACAGACACGCCCCTGAACTTCTTCTACGCCAAACCGTCGAGCGTTCCCCTGGACTCGCTGCGGTTCCGGAAGACGGCCTTGGCCAGCCGCACCGTGACACGTCGGGTAAGCGCCTTCTACGGAGAGGGCTTCCGGGTCACTGAGGAGGTCACCGGCAAGGCCAACTACCCGGCCCCGCCGCTGCCCTACGCCGACACCCAAGAGCTCACAGACGACGACATTGAGGAGCTGGCCGATGAGACGCGTGTGGCCCTCCGGCTAGCACCGGACAAACCTATCCCCCACCTCACACGAGCGCTCGAACGCTGTGGCGTGGCCGTCGCGCCCATCATGTTGCCTGATCCAACAGGTGACTCGCCCAGTCCGACCAACAAGCACTTTGGGGTCTCTTACTGGGCAGGGATCGGGGAGACAGCTTTGATCGCGTACTTCCCAGGCCAGCAAGGGGATCGTGATCGCTTCACGCTGGCGCACGAACTCGGGCACATCATCCTCCACACCTTCCGTCCGCGCGCGAAAGATCCAGAGAGTGAAGCCAACCGCTTCGCTGGTGCCTTGCTCGTGCCAAGGGAGCGAGCGGTGGAGGAGATCAAGGATCGCCTCACGCTTGAGGGCTTCGCTCGGCGTAAGCAGACATGGGGGGTCTCCATTCAGGCGCTCATTATGCGAGGAGCTGCGGTGGGGAACATTGGGGAGAGCCGAAAACGGTCCCTCTATGTTCAGCTGACTCAGCGAGGCTGGCGCAAGGAAGAACCGGTTTCCGTCGGCCAGGAGGAACCTCTGCTGCTGTGGACTCTGCTGAACCGGCAGTTCGGCGAGAAGCCGTACCTGTCCGCCTCTGAGGAACTGGCGATCCAGCCTGCGGTCTTGCGCTCGATCGCCCCTCAACCTGCGAGGAAGGGGCACTCCGCAGTGCCCACTGAGGGAAAGGTCGTTGCGCTCAGGCAACGACCACGAGGAATTGCGTCGTCACGGAATGACGGTGAAGGCCCGCCTCGAACACAGGCTCGCTGACCTTCTCACACCGCCCCCTGTCCGGCCTTCGGGGTCGGGCGGGGGGCTACTTCTTGTTCTTGGTGATGCCTCGGAGGATCTGGGAGACGCGTGGCTGGCCGATGCCGAGGGTCTCGCCGATGGCGGTGACGGTCATGGTCTCGCGCATCTCCTGCACCGCTGTCTGGCGTGCGTGGCGTACGTCGGAGTGAAGGTCGGGCCAGGCGTCGAGGAGGGTGCCGAGTGCACGCGCGCGGTCGACAGAGTCGGCGATCGCGCCGAGACGGTCGATGATCGCTCGGACATCGGCAATGGGATCGGGTGCGTCGCTCACGGTATGAGGGTACCCCTTTAGCAAGCATGCGGGTACCCCCTCGACGTGAATATGGGAGTACCCCTATGACCGAGTCATCGCCAAGGGGCCCAGCCCCAAGGCAAGACCACACAAAGGAGGGACAATGACCACTGGGGAGAAGATCAGCATCGCGCTCAACGCGACGATCCTGATCGTCAACGCGATCGCCGCGTGGGCACGTCAAGGCGCTGCCGAAGCGGAAGAAGGGTCGCCGCCGTAAGCCCCAAGGCTGACGGAGGGACCGGGGGAGCCTTACACCCCCGGTCCCGCTCCCCAGACTGCACCACCCGACCACACCGGGCAACTCCCGCAACCAGGAGAGGGAATGACCAAACAGACCAAGATCCTTGCCGTGTGCACCACCCTCAGCCTCATCGCGCTGATCGCCACGACAGCCACCGCCGGCACGCTGTGGTGGCTGTGGGCGGCATGGGCCGTGATCGCGGCCGTCACCGTGTGGGTCGTCGTCACCGACACCCGCCGGGCGTAACACCGAACACCCGCCCCCTGTCCGCACGTCGCGGGCAGGGGCAGCTTCGCCATGCCCGGCCGGGTGATTTCCGGACACCTGCACCTATTCCGTGGCCGAATGCAGTGCCATGCTGGGGGTTGTGGTAGCGGGTCCTCCGCCATCCCCCGGGCGGGGGCCCCGCGCCTCGGGCCTGTCCCTTCCGACCTCCCTGCGGGAGGGCCGACACCTGCCCGCGACGCTCTCGCCATCAGTCCGATTACGTTGCGTCGATCGGCTCTGGCCATAGCCCAGTTCAAGCACCTCCCCGAGGACCGCCCCCCGCGCGGGCTGTCTACGATCCTGCTGAGGACAAGGGACGGAGTTGGTCTGGTGGATGAGCAGCGATTCGCCCGGTTCGAGCAACAGGGGCGAGTGCAATACGGGCGAGTGGTCGGGACGACGGACGGTGGAACGCTGGACGTGTTGAGCGGCGACCCTGTCCGCAGTCAAACATCCCGTACGGGGCAGAGCGTCCCCTGTGCGGATGTCCGGCTGCTGGCCCCCGTGGCGCCGGGGAAGATCGTTGCCGTGGGCCGGAACTACGCCGATCACATCGCGGAGATGGGCGTGGGGGCGCCGGCCGTACCGCGGCTGTTCCTCAAGCCGCCGTCGGCAGTCATCGGCCCGGGAGCGCCGATCCGCTATCCCGTCCAGTCTCACCAGGTGGAGTACGAGGCCGAACTCGCCGTGGTCATCGGCCGCACCGCCCGTGGCGTATCTGCGGCGGACGCCCTCGACTACGTATTCGGCTACACCTGCGCCAACGACGTCACGGCCCGGGACATCCAGAAGGCTGACGGACAGCCGTCCTGGGCCAAGGCGTTCGACACGTTCTGTCCGCTCGGTCCCTGGATCGCCACCGACCTCGACCCGACCGCGCTGGAGATCGAATGCCGGGTCAACGGTGAGCGGCGGCAGCACGCCAGTACAGCGCTGTTGATCTCCCCGGTCGCGGCCTTGATCGAGTACATCAGCGCGGCCGTCACGCTGGAACCCGGGGACGTGATCCTGACCGGGACCCCCGCTGGGGTGGGCCCTGTCGTGCCGGGTGACGTGGTCGCGGTGTCGGTCACCGGTATTGGGACGCTCCGCAACCCGGTCGTCTAGGCCCGCATCAGCTCGGCGAACTGCCGTCCCGCAGGCAGCTCGGGGCGTCCCGCTGCGGCGCCGAAGTCCTCGCAGTACCGGACGACCATGCCCGTCCGATGGTCGGCAGGGAGCGCACTGAGTGCTTCACCAGCGATCCGGTACGCCTCTTCCGGTTCGCCGGCGCGAGCGAGGCAGGTGGCGCGGTCGATGCGGATGAGGGCCGGATCGAGGCGCTCTGTCGGCGCGTAGGCGCTGAGTGCCCGCCGCTGTGCTGCCCATGCGTCATCGGTGCGCCCCAGGTGGGTCCACGCGTTCCCCAGGTGGAACAGGAACTGCCGCTCCGTGTACCCGAACGCGATGTCGTGGCGGTCCGCCTGACTGAGGTCACCGAACATGGCCTCTGCCTGCCGCAGCAGCGGCAGCACCTCCGTGCCACGCCCCATACGGGCCAGTGCCCTGGCCTCTACCACCAGGGCGCGGGCCGACGCGGGCCCAACGGCGCTTCCCAGTTGGTGACGGGCCCCGGATGCCTGCGTGTACGCGGCTGCGGGAGTGCCGAAGTACAGGGACACGATCGCCGAGCGGACCCGTAGCGTGCCCTCCAGCTGAGCATCTCCGGCCTCCGCAGCGGCGAGCCGGCCCGTATGGAACCAGCCTCGCGCCTCCCGGTGCGCGCCGAGCGCGGACGCGAAGATCCCGGCGAACGCCGCCAGTTGGGCCGCGACCCGGCACAGCCGTTGCCGGTGCCGTATCGGCTGCCGCTGCTCCAGCATCCGCTGTACTTCCGCAAGGTCGGCGAGGACATCGCCGAGGAGATGCTGGGGCGGCAGAGTCTGGTAGGCGCGGGCGTAGTCCTGCGCGATCTCTTCCCACCGCTCCAGCGTCGCGGCACTGGTGCCCGAGAGTCTGCGCGACCGGCACGGCCTCCCGCATGAACCGTCCATAGCCCCAGCCGCGCTCCTTGAGCAGCAAGCCGAAACCCGTCAACTCGGCCACAAGATCTCCCTGCATCGCCGAACTCCGACCCTCCGATGGTGACCCACGCGCATCCGCTCGCGCGCCCTCAGGGACATTCCAGGTCCAAAAAGTCCACGCCACGACCACGCCAGGGCCGCTCAGGACACAGAGGTCCGCCGTAGGGACGTACCCAGGTCTACGGCCCCACCGACAGCATGCGGTGACGCGCAATCACCGATGCCGCGCCAGACCGACGTGTGGGAGCCGACCCGTGATGACGATGACGGTGTACCGGATGGGCCCCGGCGGGCGCAGGCAGACTGTGCGTCCGGTGACCGAGGTGGCGGGCGACGGAGACCCGGCCCGTGTTCCGGAGTCGCAGGAGTACCCGCCGTGCGCCTGCCGCCGCTGCAAACGCCGCGCCCAGACCCCGGTCCCCGTGCTCCCGGTCCGGTCCGGCTGGTGCCACTGGCACGGCGGACCCTCCGGCACCGGCCCGCACGATCAACCTCATCGAGCGTGCCTACGGACCCCCGTACCCGCAGACCGCCTGCGCCCCGTGCCGCGAACAGCGCGGACTCACCGCCCTCACCGACACGACCCCCAGGGAGCCGCTGTGGAACGCCTGACCGTGGACTCCCTGTGCGGAGCACTCCGCCCCGAAGCCCGGAAGATCTTCTGCACCCACCCCCGGACCACACAGGCGACCACCACCACGAATACACCGGCACCACCTGGCCCCACACCACAGGCAAACCGGAATGACCGCACCCCCGCCGCAGGCCGCCCCTCCGTGCAGAGACGCACCCGTGCCACCGACGCGGGATCTGACGTGGGACCAGGCCCTGGGCCAGCCCTGCTACGCCTGCGGACAGCTCCTCACCTCCGGGGCCGTGCACGGCGGCTGGGCCCGGGGCCGGGCCGGTGCCCACGTCCTCGACGCCGAGGTCTGGGCGTGTCCCGACCCAGCCACCCTCTGAGACCGCCCCGGTCCGTCCGCGCATCCCCCGTAG
>NZ_JBSGUP010000578.1:0-5362 GCF_053607985.1 Streptomyces sp. NPDC055078 | reverse complement strand
CGACCGGCCGACGCCGTCATCCACTTCCGGCAGGCCGCCGCCGCGTACGCCGCCATGCCCCGCCCGTACGCGGCGATCCTCGCCACGGAGGCGGCCGAGACCTGCGTCCTGGCGGCGGCGGGGGCCGCCGGGGCGAGCGGCGACGCACGGGCCGCCGGGGGCGGTGGTGCCGTCGAGGAAGGCGGGGCCGGTGGGGTGGCCGGGCACGTCAGCGGCCAGGGCGCGGCACCCCGTACCGACCCCGACCCGGACCCCGAATCCGTCGCCGACCCTGAGCCCGACCCCGACCCGGACCCCGACGCCGAATCCGTAGTCGGCCCCGAGCCCGACCCCGAATCCGTCGCCGCGGCCGTGGAGTCCCTCGCCGACTGTGTCGAGCGGCTCACCGCGCTGGGCGCGAGCTGGGACGCCGCCCGGGTACGCGCCACCCTGCGCGCCCACCGGCCATCGGCCGAGCACCGCCCGCGCGGGCGCCCCAGCTATGGGGACCAGCTCTCGCCGCGTGAGCAGGAGGTGGTCGACCTGGCGTCCGCGGGACTCACCAACCGGGAGATCGCCGCCACCCTGCATCTGTCGCCCCGTACGGTGGAACAGCATGTGTCCCGGGCGAGGCGCAAGCTGGAGTCCCAGTCCCGGGAGCCACTGAGCCGCCCCCGCGGCCGACGCGCTCCTTGAGTTTCTCGCGTATCCGCAGGCCGCTCACGCCACTGTGCCCCCCCCCCCCCCCCCCCCCCCCCCCCCCCCCCCCCCCCCCCCCCCCCCCCCCCCCCCCCCCCCCCCCCCCCCCCCGCCCCACCCGCCCCACCCGCCCCGGCCGCCCCGGCCGCCCCGGCCGCCCCGGCCGCCCCGGCCCTCGGGCAATGGGCATGGGCAACGGACAACGGACAACGGACAACGGACAACGGACAACGGGATTCGACCAGGACCCCCACCGTCTCGGTCTGTCCTGGCCGATGTTCGCTCAATATCGTTGGGTGCGTTGTCCGTTACGGCTGAGGAGCGCTCATGGCCACCGCCCAGCAGGTCCCCGACATCCTGTCGCCCGAGTTCGCGCGGGATCCTTACCCGGCCTACCGCGCCATGCGAGCCGATGCCCCGCTGATCTGGCACGAGGCCACCAACAGCTATCTCATCTCGCGTTACGAGGACGTCGAGCGGGCGTTCAAGGACAAGGAGTCGCTGTACACCACCGACAACTACGACTGGCAGGTCGAGCCGGTGCACGGCAAGACGATCCTTCAGCTCAGTGGCCGGGAACACTCGGTACGGCGGGCGCTCGTCGCCCCCGCCTTCCGCGGCAGGGACCTCCAGGAGAAGTTCCTGCCGGTGATCGAGCGCAACGCGCGTGAACTGATCGACGCCGTACGGCACCGGGGCGAGGCCGACCTCGTCGACTCCTTCGCCACCCGCTTCCCCGTCAATGTCATCGCCGACATGCTCGGTCTTGACAAGGCCGACCACGACCGCTTCCACGGCTGGTACACCACCGTCATCGCCTTTCTCGGCAACCTCGCCGGAGATCCGGAGGTCACGGCGGCCGGTGAACGGACCCGGATCGAGTTCGCCGAGTATCTGTTCCCGATCATCGAGGAGCGCCGTGAACACCTCGGCGACGATCTGCTGTCCGCGCTCTGCGCCGCCGAGGTCGACGGGGTGCGGATGAGCGACGAGGACATCAAGGCGTTCTGCAGCCTGCTGCTCGCGGCCGGCGGCGAGACCACCGACAAGGCCATCGCGAGCCTCTTCGCCAATCTGCTCACCCACCCCGAGCAGTTCGAGGCCGTACGGGCGGACCGGGACCTGATCGACCGGGCGTTCGCGGAGACCCTGCGCTACACCCCGCCGGTCCATATGATCATGCGGCAGACCGCGGCCGATGTCACCGTCAGCGGTGGCACCATTCCAGCCGGGGCCACCGTCACCTGTCTGATCGGCGCCGCCAACCGGGACGGCGACCGCTACCGGAACCCGGACACCTTCGACATCTTCCGCGACGACCTCACCACGACCACCGCCTTCTCCGCCGCGGCCGACCATCTGGCCTTCGCGCTCGGGCGGCACTTCTGCGTCGGGGCGCTGCTCGCCAGGGCCGAGGTGCAGGTCGGCGTCAACCAACTGCTGGACGCGATGCCGGACATGCGGCTGGCCGACGGCTTCGCACCCACCGAGCAGGGCGTGTTCACCCGCGGACCGGCATCCCTGCCGGTGCGCTTCACCCCGGTGTGACCGGCGGACACGCACGCCCCCGGTGTGACCGGCGCCGCCGGGGCAGCCCACCCCCGTATGAGCGGCCCGGCCCTCACCGTATGAGCGGCCGGGCCCTCACCGTATGAGCGGCCGGGCCCTCACCGTATGAGCGGCCGGGCCCTCACCGTATGAGCGGCCGGGCCCTCACCGTACGACGGGAGTGAACCGCACGGGCAGGGCGGTCAGGCCGCGCATCCAGATCGAGGGCCGCCAGGCGAGTTCCTCCGGCTCCACGGCGAGCACCACGTCCGGCAGCCGCTCCAGCAGTGTCTCGACCGCCGAGCGGGCGACGACATCGGCCAGCAGCGGCGCCGGATAGGGGCAGCGGTGCTCGCCGTTGCCGAAGGACAGATGCGCGGAGTTCTCGGCGCCGATATGGCCCTCGGGCCAGATCCCCGGATCGGTGTTGGCCGCCGCGAGCCCCAGCACCACACAGTCCCCGGCCCGGATCTGCCGGCCGCCGAGCTGGGTGTCGCGCACGGCCCAGCGGCCGATGAAATTCTGGGTGGGGGTGTCCAGCCAGAGGACCTCGTTCAGCGCCTGGCCGACGCTGAGCCGGCCGCCGGAGACATTGAGCGCGAAACGGTCGTCGGTCAGCAGCAGCCGCAGTGTGTTGCAGATCCAGTTCGCGGTCGGCTGCTGGGCCGCGGCGATCACCGAGATCAGATCCTGCACGATCTCCTCGTCCGCCAGCCCCGCCGGATGCTCCAGCATCCGGGAGGTGACGTCCGGGCCCGGTGCCGTCCGCTTGTCCTTGACCAGCCGCTGGATGCGCTCCTGCACCCGGGTGTACGCGGCCACCGGATCGTCGCCCTCGCGGGCGTCGAGCGAGATCCCCAGATCGCGCACCAGCTCCTCGGTGTCGGCACCCGTGGGCATCCCGCACATCTGGACGGCCGCCCGCATCGGCAGCGCGTGGGCGTACGCGGCCATCAGTTCGGCCCGGCCGCTCCCGGCGAAGGCATCGATCAGCCGGTGCGCGATCGACCGGCTCCAGTGGGCGAGTTCGAACTGGTCGACCCCCTCCAGCGCCTGGGTGATCACCCCCGCCCGCCGCTGGTGCTCGGCGCCCTCGGTGAACAGCACGGAGGGCTGATGGCCGACGAACGGCATCAGCGGCCAGTCGGCGGGGATCGCGTCCCACTGGTTCCAGCGCCGGGAGTCCCGGGCGAACAGCTCGTCGTGGGCCGTCACATAGGTGACCTCGGCATAGCCGAGCACCAGCCAGGCCGGAATGTCCCCGTCGAGCAGGATCGGCGCGACCGCGCCGTGGTCCCGGCGCATCGCGCGGTACAGCTCGGCGGGGGTCTGCTGGTACTCCAGCCCGCTGAGAGGGATCGCGTCCGCGTGGGCGGGGCACCCCGGGGGCGGCGCCTGGCCGCCCGGGGCCCCGGGTCCCGTACCTGGATCAGTGAGGTCGGTCATGGTGTCATCTCCCGGGCCATGGCCAGTTCATGAAGGTGGTCGACAAGGCTGATCAGCACACGCTTGCCGGACGAGCGGACCCGGGCGTCGCATTCGATCAGTGGAACATGCGCCGACAGCGCCAGGGCCTGCCGTATCTCGGCCAGCGAGAAGGCGGCGGGGTCGTTGTCGAAGCGGTTGACCGCCACCACGAACGGTGTCCGGTGGTGTTCGAGGCGGTCGATGGCGTACCAGGAATCGCTCATCCGGCGCGTGTCGACCAGGACGACGGCGCCCAGCGTGCCCGCGAAGAGGCGGTCCCACAGAAACCAGAAGCGTTCCTGGCCCGGGGCGCCGAACAGATACAGCACCATACGGTCGTTGAGACTGATCCGGCCGAAGTCGAAGGCCACGGTGGTGGTCGTCTTCGTGGTGGGACCGGCCTCGTCGACGCCGACGCCGGCCTGCGTCATCAGCTCCTCGGTGTTCAGCGGGCGGATCTCGCTCACCGATCTGACCAGCGTGGTCTTGCCGACGCCGAATCCGCCCACGATCACGATTTTCAGTCCGGTCTCCGCCGTGTCGACCAGCGGGGTGCGGCCGGTCAGTTCAGAGGTTGCGGAGTCCATGGAGCACCTCCTCCAAGAGGGCAGAGTCGGGCAGGTCGACGAGTGAGCGCGCCGCCCGGGGATGACGTGCGGTGATACGCCCCGTCGCCAGGAGATCGCCCAGCAGGATCCGTACCACCGTGACCGGCAGCCGCAGCTCCGCGGAGATCTCCACGACCGCGACGGGGTGCCGGCACAGTTCCAGGATCCGCGCGTGCTCCGACTGCATGCCCGGTGACGGCCGGCACTCGCTGACGATCAGTGTCACCAGGTCGAAGAGGTCGTCCTCGGCGCGGCTGCGGCCACCCGTGACGGTGTAGAGCCGGTCCGGGTCGCCCATGTCGACAGGGCGGCGGGTCATGACAGCGGGCTCTCCGGGACCGGTGTCCGGGGCTCGGCCCGCAGATGCTCGCCGATCTGCTCGACCAGCTCGGTCATCTGGTGTCCGACCGCGCCCGGGTCGGCGCCGTCCGCCGCCACCACCGCCAGATGGGCGCCGTCGCCCGCCTCCACGATGAAGAGCAGCCCCCCGTGGAACTCCGTCATCGAATGCCGTACGCCGCCGCTGCCGTTGCCGAACTCGACCGACGCCCCCTGCGCCAGCGCCTGGATGCCCGAGCAGATCGCGGCGAGCTGATCGGCCTGGTCGAGCGTGAGATGGGGGGTCCAGCACAGTTTGAGTCCGTCGCGGGAGAGCACCAGGGCGTGCCGGGTGCCCGGGGTGCGTTCGAGCAGGTTCTCCAGCAGCCAGGTGAGGCTGTTGTCGGCGGTTCCGGCGGTTTTTCCGGCCTGTCCGGCCTGCTCGTACTGTCCTGCCTGGTCGTACGGTCCGGGCCGGTCGGCCGGCCCGGTTCGCTGAGGGTGATTGGTCTGCATGATGCTGCGTGGGGCGGTGCCCGGACGATCCGGGCAGCGGCCCCTGCCTCCTGTCTTGCGATGCGTACGTGGCGTACGGCTCGGGTGCGTGTGGCGGACGGGGCGCCGGGCCGGGTCGGTCACTCCGGCGGGGGCCCCGGGGGAGCCTCGTCCGGAGACTGGTGAGACTGCGGGGACTGAGGGGATTGGTGGGGCTGTTGGGGTCCTGGGGTTCGGGGGGACTCCCC
>NZ_JBSGUP010000577.1:0-5364 GCF_053607985.1 Streptomyces sp. NPDC055078 | reverse complement strand
GAGGGAGTGCACCGTCCCGCCCGCCGTCACCCGGTACGGCGGGCGCCGGCCGGCCCTGCTCGCCGCCAGATGTCCAGCGGCCAGCGCGGCGGTCACGGCGGCGGACGGCGGGTCGTCCGCGCCCGCGATCCGGCGGCCGGTGGGGGAGAGCACCCAGGCACGCAGATCGAGGTCGGAGCAGAGGAGATCGAGGACCGCGTCCGGGCCGCCGCCCGCCGGACCCGAGGTCATCAGCCAGCGGTGCCGGTCCACCACGGCGGCCAGATCACCGGCCCGCTCGCCGGACACCCGGCGTACGACGTACTCGGTGATCGTCGCGAACGCAACGGACTCGTTGACCGCGAACAGCGGCAGCCGATGGCGAGAACACGCCGCTACGAGATCATCCGGAATGTCCCCCAGCTCCGCCTCGCCGGCCGCCAGCGCGGCGACCCGCGCGGCAGCCAGCAGCCGTACGAACGGCTCGGAGTCCGCGGCCGAGCGACGCCACGCCAGACCCGTCAGTACCAGCTCGCCGCCCGAGAGATAGCGGCTGGGGTCGCGCAGATCCGTCGTCATCACCCCGCGCACGGCGCGGTCAAGCTCATCCCCGCCACCGAGCAGCCGCAGCCCCAGCGCGTCGTTCTCCAGCAGTGCGCGCAGCCGCATCTCGTCGCCGCCGATCTGTCTCGTTGTTGCCGGTGGCACGTGACCGGGCGTTCCATGGTTCCCGGGGGAGAACAGTGACGTACCGCCCCCGCCCTTCGTTGGAATCTACAAGACATCGGAGGCGACCAGCCAACCCCTTCATGGTTTCGGTGACTGCACCGGGCGCAGTGCCCGCTTGTGTACTGGTGCCATGCCGTGTGCACAGCGACCGCCCCGGTCGGCCGGTGCGCACCCCGAGAGCCGACGCGATTCCCGAGAAGAGAGCCACTCATGGACTTCCTTCGCCCCGCCGACTGGGACGAGGCACTCGCAGCCAAGGCCGAGCACCCCACCGCCGTGCCCATCGCGGGCGGCACCGATGTGATGGTCGAGATCAACTTCGACCACCGCCGGCCCGACTTCCTCATGGATCTCAACCGCATCGGTGAACTGGGCGAGTGGGAGGTCGGCCCGGACACCGTCCGGCTCGGCGCGTCGGTCCCGTACACCCGCATCATGGAGGAGCTGCGCACCGAACTGCCGGGTCTCGCCCTCGCCTCGCACACGGTGGCATCGCCGCAGATCCGCAACCGAGGCTGTGTCGGCGGCAACCTCGGCACCGCGTCCCCGGCCGGTGACGCGCACCCGGCGCTGCTCGCGGCGGGCGCCGAGGTGGAGGTCGCGTCCGTGCGGGGCAGCCGCCGCATCCCCATCGACGCCTTCTTCACGGGGGTGAAGCGCAACGCCCTGGCCGCCGACGAGCTGATCAGAGCCGTCCACATCGCCAGAGCCGACGGGCCGCAGCAGTTCTCCAAGGTCGGCACCCGCAACGCGATGGTGATCGCGGTCTGTGCCTTCGGCATCGCCCTGCACCCCGGCAGCCGCACGGTCCGCACCGGCATCGGCTCCGCCGCCCCGACCCCCGTCCGGGCGACGACCGCCGAGCAGTTCCTCACCGCCGCGCTGGACGAGGGCGGCTACTGGGACAGCGGGCGGGCCGTCCCGCCGTCGGTCGCCCGGCAGTTCGCGCAGCTGGCGTCCGGCGACTGCAACCCCATCGACGATGTCCGCGGCACCGCGGGCTACCGGAGGCACGCCGTCGGGATCATGGCGCGCCGGACCCTGACCTGGACCTGGGACGCCTACCGGGGCCGTGAGAGGAGCGCACAGTGCGGGTGAACCTCACCGTCAACGGCCGCCCACAGCAGGCCGACGACGTCTGGGAGGGCGAGAGCCTGCTCTACGTCCTGCGGGAGCGCCTGGGGCTCCCGGGCTCCAAGAACGCGTGCGAGCAGGGCGAGTGCGGCTCCTGCACCGTCCGTCTCGACGGGGTCCCCGTCTGCTCCTGTCTCGTCGCGGCGGGACAGGCCGAGGGCCGGGACATCGTGACCGTCGAGGGCCTCGCCGAGTACGCCCGGCGACGGGCGGGCGGGTGCGCCGACGGCTCGTGCGGCACCCCGCTCGCCGACGCCCGCGGGTGGACCCCGGACGGCGGCCCGGGTACGCCGGTGGGCACCGGCACCGGCACCGGCACCGGCGCGGGCAGCCAGGCAGGAGCAGGCACCGGCACTCCGCCCGGTACCGCCACCCCGGACAGCGACGGGCTCCGGCCCGGCCCGCGCGGGAGCGACGCGTACACCGGAGAGGATGCCCCGCTCTCTCCCGTCCAGCAGGCGTTCATCGACGCCGGGGCCGTCCAGTGCGGCTTCTGCACCCCCGGACTGCTGGTCGCGGCCGACGAACTGCTGGAGCGCAACGCCCAGCCGTCCGACGCCGACATCCGGGAGGCGCTGTCCGGAAACCTCTGCCGCTGCACCGGCTACGAGAAGATCCTCGACGCCGTCCGCCTCGCCGCCGCCCGCCAGGAGGAAGCGCTCTGATGCCCACCACCGGCACCCCGTCCGGCCTCACCCAGGGAACCACCGCCAGGGGCGGCATCGGCGAGTCCACCCTCCGCCCCGACGGCACACTCAAGGTCACCGGGGAGTTCGCGTACGGCTCCGACATGTGGCACGAGGACATGCTCTGGGGCCATACGCTGCGCTCCACCGTCGCCCACGCCGAGATCCGGTCCATCGACATCACCGAGGCGCTCGCCGTCCCCGGCGTCCGCGCGGTCCTCACCCACGACGACCTGCCCGCCGAGGAGAAGAACTACGGTCTGGAGATCCGGGACACCCCGGCACTCGCCCACCGCAAGGTCCGCCACCACGGCGAGCCGGTCGCCCTCGTCGCCGCCGACCACCCGGAGACCGCGCGCCGCGCCGCCGCGAAGATCCGGATCGACTACGCCGAACTGCCGCTGATCACCGACGAGGCGTCCGCCACCGCCCCCGGCGCCGTCCTGGTCCATGAGCACCGCACCGACGAGTACGCGGCCCGGGTCCCCCATCCGAACATCGTGCACCGTCAGCCGATCATCCGCGGCGACGCCGCCGCCGCTGCCTCGCGCGCCGATGTGATCGTCCGCGGCGAGTACGTCTTCGGCATGCAGGACCAGGCTTTCCTCGGGCCCGAGTCCGGACTCGCCATCCCCTGCGACGACGGCGGGGTGGAGCTGTACGTGGCGACGCAGTGGCTGCACGCCGACCGCCGCCAGATCGCCCCCGTCCTCGGCCTGCCCGAGGACAAGGTTCGGATGACGCTCTCCGGCGTGGGCGGCGCGTTCGGCGGCCGGGAGGATCTCTCCATGCAGATCCACGCCTGTCTGCTCGCCCTGCGCACCGGCAGGCCGGTCAAGATGGTCTACAACAGGTTCGAGTCGTTCTTCGGCCATGTCCACCGCCACCCGGCGAAGCTGTTCTACGAGCACGGCGCCACCCGCGACGGCAGGCTCACCCATCTGAAGTGCCGGATCGTCCTCGACGGCGGCGCGTACGCCTCCACCTCCCCGGCCGTCACCGGCAACGCCGCCTCCCTGGGCGCCGGGCCCTACGCCGTCGACAACGTCGACATCGAGGTCGTCGCGCTCTACACCAACAACCCGCCCTGCGGCGCGATGCGCGGCTTCGGCGCGGTCCAGGCGTGTTTCGCCTACGAGGCCCAGATGGACCGGGTCGCGGCCGAACTGGGCCTGGACCCGGTGGAGTTCAGGCAGCGCAACGCCATGGAACAGGGCACGGTCATGCCCACGGGACAGCCGGTCGACTCCCCGGCCCCCGTCGCCGAACTGCTGCGCCGGGTCAAGGCCCGTCCGCTGCCGCCCGAGCGCCAGTGGGAGACCGCCGGAGGCGAAGCGGACATCCGGGCGCTGCCGGGCGGACTGTCCAACACCACCCACGGCGAAGGCGTCGTGCGGGGCGTCGGCTACGCGGTCGGCATCAAGAACGTCGGCTTCTCCGAGGGCTTCGACGACTACTCCACGGCCCGGGTGCGGATGGCGGCCGTCGGCGGGGAGCCGGTGGTGACCGTGCACACCGCGATGGCCGAGGTCGGCCAGGGCGGGGTCACCGTCCACGCCCAGATCGCCCGGACCGAACTGGGCGTCACCCAGGTCACCATCCAGCCGGCCGACACCCGCGTCGGCTCCGCCGGCTCCACCTCCGCCTCCCGCCAGACCTATGTCACCGGCGGTGCGATCAGAGCGGCCTGCCAGGCGGTGCGCGAGCAGGTCCTGGAGCGGGGCCGCCGCGCCTTCGGCTCGTACCACCCCGCCTGGGCCACCGCCGAACTGCTCCTGGAGGACGGCAAGGTGGTCACGGACGGCGGTGAGGTCCTCGCCGTACTGGCCGATGTCCTGGGGGACGAGGTCATCGAGGCCGAGCGGGAGTGGCGGCACCGGCCCACCGAGCCCTTCGACCCGGTCACCGGCCAGGGCAACGGCCATGTCCAGTACTCATTCGCCGCCCACCGCGCGGTGGTGGAGGTCGACACCGAACTGGGTCTGGTCAAGGTGGTCGAACTGGCCTGTGCCCAGGACGTCGGCAAGGCGCTCAACCCGCTGTCCGTCGTCGGCCAGATCCAGGGCGGCACCACCCAGGGACTCGGCATGGCGGTCATGGAGGAGATCGTGATCGACCCGGCGACCGCGAAGGTGCGCAACCCGTCCTTCACGGACTATCTGATCCCCACCATCCTCGACACCCCGGCCATCCCCGTCGAGGTGCTCGAACTCGCCGACGAGCACGCCCCCTACGGGCTCCGGGGCGTCGGCGAGGCGCCCACCCTGTCGTCCACCCCTGCGGTCCTCGCGGCCATCCGCGACGCGACCGGGCTTGAGCTGAACAGAACACCGGTACGCCCCGAACACCTCACCGGCACCTGAGCCGGTCCGCCCCGAACACCTCACCGGCACCTGAGTCCGCCCGATCCATCACCGACGCCCCGGCAGCCGCCTCGACCCGGCCCCGTACACCCGTGAGGAGACCGACAGTGCTGGACATCGCCGAGGAACTGCACCGGTGGGTCGGGCAGGGCCGCGCCTTCGCCGTCGCCACCGTGGTCGCCGTCGACGGCAGCGCCCCGAGACAGCCGGGCGCCGCACTGGCGGTGGACGGCGAGGGCCGGGCGATCGGCTCGGTCTCCGGCGGCTGTGTGGAGGCCGCGGTGTACGAACTGTGCCGGGACGCCCTGCGGGACGGCAGGACCGTACGGCGGCGCTTCGGCCCCGGCGACGACGATCTCACCGGCCTCGGGGAAGCGGAGGACACCTTCGCCGGGGGGCTGACCTGTGGTGGCAGCATCGACATCCTGGTGACCCCGGTCCGCACGACGGACGCGGCCACTGCCGCCGCACCG
>NZ_JBSGUP010000576.1:0-5373 GCF_053607985.1 Streptomyces sp. NPDC055078 | reverse complement strand
GGCACAACGCTGTCCCCCCGCGCGTCGCCACCGGCGCGCACGGGGGGACTTCGTCAGCCGGCGTGCGGCCCAGTGCGCGCCGGCCTGCGCGGCCTCAGCCGGTGGCCGTCACTCCCCGGCCGGCAGCGCGCCCTGAGAAGGTCGGCCACTTGGCGAGCGCGGCCGTCGCGCCGTACCAGGCGGCGAGACCCGTCACCGCCGCGACCCAGCCGCCCGCTTTGGCCAGGCCCTCGCTCTCGGCGAGCGCGGCTATGCCGAGCACCACGAGCGAGACCGTGAACAGCCCGAAGACCCCTTGGGTGTAGATTCCGGCGCCCGCCGACGCGGCCGTCAGAGTCAGCGCGAGCAGCGCCCACAGCAGCAGGAAGACGCCCGCCGCCTCGGACGACGTCCCGGGACCTGCGGCGGTCCCCCAGATGAACCAGAAGGCGCCGAGGCCCGCGAACGCCGTGCCCGCGCCCGCGTTGCCCGCTCGGTATTCGAGCAGTCCGACGACGAACAGGGCGAAACCGCCGAGCCAGGTGGCCAGGTCGGTGGCGTCCAGGGCCGTCACATTGTCGATCACGCCGGTATGGCCGATGCCGAACGCCAGCAGCGTCAATCCGAGGGCGAGGTGGCCGAGAGTCGATGGAGTAGCGCTTCCCGCGGAGACGTCCTTGTCCACGGCGGGCTCCCTTCGTGTCCTTGTGCAGTTGTGGTGTGACCCAGGACACTTATGTACCCTTCACAAGCACACAATGCACCTCTACGCATCAGTAGATTTCCCTACGGGACCAGGGAGTTGACGTTGTGTCACTGATACGGGGGCGATGAGACGCGCCGGGGCATACGCCGGGAGCGCGAAGGGGGCGCCGAGGTCCCGCTCCCCACGGCGCGGGACCCCCGCCGAGCCCCTCAGCGCGGGACCCCCGCCGGGCCCCCTGCCCGCAAGCCGGCCTTTGATCGCCGGACGGGGCCGCTGTGCGCCACCGGGCCCCTCCAAGCCTCCGGCGGGACGCGTGCCACGGGTCACGGCCGCCACCGGCGTACGGGTCCACGAGCGTACGGGTCACGCGCGTACGGACCACTGGCGTACGGGCTACGGACCGCTGGCACCTGGCTACGGGCTACGGGCTACGGGCTACGGGCTACGGGCTACGGGCTACGGGATGACGACTACGGGACGCTGGGCGCGGCGTGCCAGCCGTCCGGCCACCGAGCCGAAGATGCGCCCGACGATGCCGTGCGTGGAGCCGACCACGATCGCGTCCGCCGAGTACTCCCGGCCGACCTCTTCCAGCTCATGACAGATGTCGCCGCCGCGCTCCACCAGGATCCACGGCACCTCGGAGAGATAGTCCGCGCAGGCCAGCTCCAGGCCGAGGACCTCGGTGCGGTGGTCGGGGACATCGACGAAGACGGGGGGCTCACAGCCCGCCCACACGGTCGTCGGCAGCCGGTTGGCGACATGGACGATGATCAGTCCGGAGCCGGAGCGCCGGGCCATGCCGATGGCGTACGCGAGCGCCCGCTCACTTGAGGTCGATCCGTCGAAGCCGACGACGACTCCATGGCGGAACGCCGGATCGCAGGAATGGCGTGACTCTTCCGCCGCTTGCAGATCCGACGAGGGGTCGGCTACCTGCTTGCGGTCCGCGGGTTCGGGGATCTCGTGACCTGCCATCGGTGTCTCGGCGAAGGAAGTCCTCAGTGAGAGGGAACGACATTACGACGGATTCGGTGTCCGGGAATCATCTTCCCTGGCCCATACCCGTAAGGGTACGGCGACACTCCTCTCCTGCCCAGGGCCGGGCGGCCCAACGGGACGTTGCAGGGAGCATGCCTGAGGAGGTCCCGGATGGCAATGCCACTCGGCGGTTACAGCCTCCCGGACGCGCCCCCGCGCCCGCTCCGGGCCCCGGCCCCGGGGGCGCGACCCGGCCACCGGGCGCCGGTCCCGGGCACGTGAGAGGGCGCTCAGGGGGCGTACGCCGGTGCATGCCCTCACCGCGGCACGGCGTGCACGTTATGCGCCACGCCCGGCCGGGCGGAGCCGCCCCGGCACCGGTGCCGCCCCTGAGGGGACGGCCGGGCATCGCCCCTGGGAGGCCGGAACAGCGGATCCGGAACAGCGGACCCGGGGCCGGTCGGGGCAGCGGATAGCGAGACGGTCGGGAGGCCCCGGGATACGGATCCGGACGCGGACGCGGCCACCCGCCGCGCCTGGCCCGCCCACGCCCCCGGCCGCCGGACGCACACGGGCACCCGGCATGCCCCCTGAGCCTCTCAGCGTCTCTCAGCGCCCGGAGCCCCCAGGGCACCCAGGGCACCCAGATGCACCGGAACGCACCCGGGAGCCCGGTGGCATCCGGGGCATCCCATAGCACTTTTTCCCCACCGGTCACCTGTGACCCAGTGACCGGAGGGCCGCGTTCCTCGTTGGCACCTTGGTCATCCCGCAGCCATCCCCAGCCTGAGAGAGGGTCCGTGCCCGCACGCCCGACCGCCCGTCCCCGTACTCCCCGCCCCCGTACATCGCCGCGCACTCCCCCCGCGCCCCCCGCCGGCGACACCCGCCCGCACCCCACCGCCGACTCGGTGGGCGACGTGGTCCGCTGGGCGGCGTTCAGCTGTCTGCTCGTCCCGGTCGTCCTCGTCGTCTACGGGACGTCCTTCGGCGGGGCCGCCGCGGCGGCGCTCGGGCTCGCGGCGGTGACCACCGCGTGCCGGGTCCTGCTGCGGTACTCGGAGCGCAACGCGGCACGGGCCCGCGCCGCCGGGCCGGGCGCCGGGGCCGCGGGCGCCACCGGAGGGAAGGAAGGGACGCCGACGATGGAACATGCCCCCGGCACGGGACGCGGCAGACGGGGCCGACCGGTCGCGGGACCGCACCGCCGCGTCCCTCAGGGCGGGGAACCCACCCCCGGAGACTGACCCGTTCGCACATCCGCACCCGTATAGTTTCAGCCAACTTCGCGCTAGTACCGCTCCCTTGGGGAAATGGCCTGCCTACCCCCTTGCCACCTGGAAGGAAAGGACTATTCGCGGCGCTCGCACCCTACGGGGACGGGCCATGCGCGCGCGACGGCCTTCCCTGCGGAGCCCGCGAGTGGAACGCTTCGTGATCGAATGCTTCGCGCCAAGTTGCCATGCAGACATAGCGGGGCATGCCGAACTTGTCACGGCGGCGCCACGGGACACAGTAGATTTCGATCATGAGTATCGAAGGCTCGGGACTCGTGTAACACGAGGGGAAACGTGCAGGAGCGAAAGGCCCGAAACGAACGGGGAGACGCGAACACCGAGGGGGGCTTAGCGTCATGAGTCAGGACTCCGCCGCACCGGAGGTAGCACGAAAGCTCTCGGGGCGCAGGCGCCGAGAAGTCGTCGCGGTACTGCTGTTCAGCGGCGGCCCCATCTTTGAGAGCTCCATCCCGCTCTCGGTGTTCGGAATTGACCGTCAGGACGCCGGAGTTCCTCGCTACCGACTGCTCGTCTGCGCAGGCGAGGAAGGCCCGCTGCGGACCACCGGCGGCCTCGAACTGACCGCGCCGTACGGCCTGGAGGCCATCGGCAGAGCGGGCACCGTCGTCGTACCGGCCTGGCGGTCGATCACGTCACCGCCACCGCCGGAAGCGCTCGACGCGCTGCGCCGCGCCCATGAGGAAGGGGCCCGGATAGTCGGACTGTGCACCGGAGCCTTCGTACTCGCCGCGGCCGGCCTGCTCGACGGCCGCCCGGCGACCACCCACTGGATGTACGCGCCGACACTCGCGAAACGGTATCCATCGGTCCATGTGGACCCGCGTGAGCTGTTCGTCGACGACGGCGATGTGCTCACCTCCGCGGGCACCGCGGCCGGAATCGATCTCTGTCTGCATATCGTGCGCACCGACCACGGCACCGAGGCGGCCGGGGCGCTCGCCCGCAGGCTGGTCGTGCCACCGAGGCGCAGCGGCGGGCAGGAACGCTATCTGGACAGGTCTTTACCTGAGGAAATCGGGTCGGACCCGCTGGCCGAGGTCGTCTCGTGGGCGCTGGAGCACCTCCATGAACAGTTCGATGTGGAGACGCTGGCGGCCCGGGCGTACATGAGCCGGCGCACCTTCGACCGGCGATTCCGTTCGCTCACCGGCAGCGCGCCGCTCCAGTGGCTGATCACCCAGCGGGTGCTCCAGGCACAGCGGCTGCTGGAGACCTCCGACTACTCGGTGGACGAGGTGGCGGGCCGCTGCGGCTTCCGCTCCCCGGTGGCCCTGCGCGGCCACTTCCGGCGGCAGCTCGGGTCCTCCCCGGCCGCCTACCGGGCGGCCTACCGGGTCCGGCGCCCCCAGGGCGACACACCCCCGACCTCGGTCGTGGAGTCGGTCGTCCCGGTCCAGGCGAGACGCACCACGGCGCCTGGAGGCCCTCCGGGACACCCCGCATCGCCGGCGGCTCCCCCGGAGCTGGGGAAGCCGCCGTCCAGCGCGTACGCGACGGGCCATGGACGCCCTAGCCTGCCCGGCCAGCGGAGTGCGCCATAAGGTAGGCGCATGAACGACCGCATGGTGTGGATCGACTGCGAGATGACCGGGCTCTCGTTGGCGGAGGACGCACTCATCGAGGTGGCCGCACTGGTCACCGACTCGGAACTGAACGTGCTCGGTGAAGGGGTGGACATCGTGATCCGCCCGCCGGACGCGGCGCTGAAGACGATGCCCGAGGTGGTACGGCAGATGCACACCGCCTCGGGCCTTCTCGACGAGCTGGCGGGCGGCACCACGCTCGCCGCCGCCGAGGAACAGGTGCTGGCCTATGTGCGCGAGCATGTGAAGGAACCGGGCAGAGCCCCGCTCTGCGGGAACTCGGTCAGTACGGACCGGGGCTTCCTCAACCGTGACATGGCCGCCCTGGAGAGCTATCTCCACTACCGGATCGTGGATGTCTCATCGGTCAAGGAGCTGGCCCGCCGCTGGTACCCCAGGGCGTACTTCAACAGCCCGGAGAAGAGCGGCAACCACCGGGCCCTGGCGGACATCCGCGAGTCGATCGCCGAGCTGCGGTACTACCGCGAGGCGGTCTTCGTGCCGCAGCCCGGCCCCGACTCCGACACGGCGAAGGCGATCGCGGCGAAACACGTGCTGTCCGGGGAGTGAGCACGGCGTCCCGTACGGAGCCGGGTGAGGTGATCACAGCCGAGGTCAGCACCGCGTCAGCAGCGGGTAAACCCTGGCGCGAGCACCCTCCCGGACCCTGTACACTTTTTCTCGGCCGGTCGGTAAAGCGACCGGTCATGGTGGGTGTAGCTCAGTTGGTAGAGCACCTGGTTGTGGTCCAGGATGCCGCGGGTTCGAGTCCCGTCACTCACCCTGAACGAATCAGCCCCTGACCCGGATCAGACAGGTCAGGGGC
>NZ_JBSGUP010000575.1:0-5379 GCF_053607985.1 Streptomyces sp. NPDC055078 | reverse complement strand
GTCACACCCGCCGCAGGACCGCCACCACCTTGCCCAGGATGGTCGCCTCGTCGCCGGGGATCGGCTGATAGGCGGCATTGTGCGGGAGCAGCCACACATGCCCGCTCTCCCGCTTGAAGCGCTTGACCGTGGCCTCGCCGTCCAGCATGGCCGCCACGATGTCCCCGTTCTCCGCGACGGGCTGGCGGCGCACGGTCACCCAGTCTCCGTCGCAGATCGCGGCCTCGATCATCGAGTCGCCGACGACCTTCAGGACGAACAGCTCTCCGTCGCCGACCAGCTGCCGGGGCAGCGGGAAGACATCCTCCACCGATTCCTCGGCGAGGATCGGGCCGCCGGCGGCGATTCTGCCGACCAGCGGGACATAGGAAGCGGCCGGCTTGCCGGTCGTGTCCGTCGGCTGGGTGCTCGGCTGGTCGGAGCCGCGCACTTCATACGCCCGGGGCCGGTGCGGGTCCCGGCGCAGGAAGCCCTTGCGCTCCAGAGCCATCAGCTGATGGGCGACGGACGAGGTGCTGGACAGGCCCACGGCCTGTCCGATCTCGCGCATCGACGGTGGGTATCCCCGGCGCTGGACGGAGTCACGGATCACCTCGATGACGCGCCGTTGCCGATCCGTGAGCCCGGAGCTGTCCGCCCTGATACCCGGAGGTCGGCCGGGCAGTGAACGCGCGGGCCGGGAAGGATCCGGCGCCTCAGGGGGCGTGGCTGCGTCATTCATGGCATGTACCGGCTCGAATCGGTTCTGGGAGCGGTCCTGGGCAGTGATGGTGGCACTGTCAGCGGTGGTGGTCACGTCGGGCCCCTCTCGAATGGTCTCCCTAGTTGGACAACGGTAGTTGCTTTCGAAAGGTTGCGCCAAACACACGTTCGAGTGAAAAACTGGAGATTGCCTTACGCGTATACGTGAGTGGGTGTATGCGTGTGCGATCGAGCCCTGAAATGCCGCTCCGGAGGCGGGGATGCCGCTCCAGGGCGGGGGAGGGTCATCGTCGGCCGGTCGGCGATTCAGGTCATGAAGCCGTGGCTACGATTCAGGTCGTGAAGCCGTGGCTTCCCCGCCGTCCGGCAGTCGTGGACGCCTCCAGTCTCGCACCCGGCGGCCGGGAATCCTGGGAGCCGCGCGTTTCCGCAGCCCCGTGGTCAGTCCCGGGCGGGTCGCCCGCGCGTGTCCACGCGTATCCGCGCGGGGCCAAGGGGCCCGCGCGTGCCCATGGGCTGCGTGTGTCCATGGGTCCCGCGCGTGCCCATGGGCGCTGCCGGTGCCCCGCCGTACCGTGGCCCGATCTCGCCGTGTCACCACCCGTACGCCGTCCGCGATCTTCGCTGTCGCGGCGACACGCGATGGGACGGGAAAGTGCGGCCAAACCCCAGATCTAGTGGTTGGATTGTGAGCGCCGCCCAGAAGTTGTGGTCCCCGGTCCTCCAAGGTCGTGGTCATCGCCTATGCTTGGGGCAGCTTCGGAGGGCTTCGACGCGTCTGTCGGGCCTATTGAGTCGTGCCGTGAGGGAGGGTTGGGAACCATGCACTGCCCCTTCTGCAGGCACCCCGACAGCCGGGTCGTCGACAGCCGTACCACCGACGACGGAACGTCGATCCGGCGCCGTCGGCAGTGCCCGGACTGCTCTCGCCGGTTCACCACGGTGGAGACCGCCTCGCTGATGGTGATCAAGCGCAGCGGTGTGACCGAGCCCTTCAGCCGTACCAAGGTCATCTCGGGTGTGCGCAAGGCATGCCAGGGGCGGCCCGTCACCGAGGACGCTCTCGCTCAGCTCGGCCAGCGGGTCGAGGAAGCGTTGCGCGCCACCGGAAGCGCCGAGCTGACCACCCACGACGTGGGTCTGGCCATACTCGGCCCCCTGCAGGAACTCGACCTCGTCGCCTACCTGCGTTTCGCGTCCGTGTACCGGGCATTCGACACACTTGAGGACTTCGAGGCAGCCATCGCGGAACTCCGCGTGCATCGGCCGCCCGCACAGGGCGGAACGGGAGAGCCCCTGGAAGTCCCCGTGGTCCCCGTTCCCGCCACCGTCGCCGACTGAGCGACGCCGAGCCGAGCGGCTCGCGCCCGCCCGCCCGGACAACGAGGTCGGCACCGGCGCGGCGACAGGTCCCCGGCGGGCGCATTGTGGCGTCCGTGGCACCGGCGACACCGGACAGCACCCAGACCAGCACCAGATCAGTAGCAGACAAGCAGCTGTGAGCGGCAGCCGGTATCAAACGGCACCGGACAGCATCAACACACAGACTTCCTGACGGGAAGATCTGGGCACTTCAGGGCGTTTTTGCCCGTATATGGGAGGCGGCATGACAGAGACGACGAGCGGCCCGGCGCGTGGGTCCCGCACCAAGGGAGCCAAGGCCAGCAAGGGTCTGCGTATCGAGCGCATCCACACCACACCCGGCGTGCATCCGTACGACGAGGTGGTCTGGGCTCGCCGTGACGTCGTCATGACCAATTGGCGCGACGGCTCGGTCAATTTCGAGCAGCGTGGCGTCGAGTTTCCCGACTCCTGGTCGGTGAACGCGGTCAACATCGTCACCAGCAAGTATTTCCGCGGGGCCGTCGGCACCCCGCAGCGCGAAACCGGTCTCAAGCAGCTGATCGACCGGATCGTGAAGACCTACCGGAAGGCCGGCGAGGAGTACAAGTACTTCGCCTCGCCCGCCGACGCCGAGATCTTCGAGCATGAGCTGGCGTACGCACTCCTGCACCAGATCTTCAGCTTCAACTCGCCGGTGTGGTTCAACGTCGGCACCCCGCAGCCGCAGCAGGTCTCCGCCTGCTTCATTCTGGCCGTGGACGACTCCATGGAGTCGATCCTCGACTGGTACAAGGAAGAGGGGATGATCTTCAAGGGCGGCTCCGGAGCGGGTCTGAACCTCTCCCGGATCCGTTCCTCCAAGGAGCTTCTCTCCTCCGGCGGCAATGCCTCGGGACCGGTCTCCTTCATGCGCGGTGCCGACGCCTCCGCCGGAACCATCAAGTCCGGTGGCGCCACGCGCCGCGCGGCCAAGATGGTCATCCTCGACGTCGACCACCCCGACATCGAGAACTTCATCGAGACCAAGGTGAAGGAGGAGGAGAAGATCCGCGCCCTGAGGGACGCGGGATTCGACATGGATCTGGGCGGCGACGACATCACGTCCGTCCAGTACCAGAACGCCAACAACTCGGTCCGGGTGAACGACGAGTTCATGAAGGCCGTCGAGGCGGACGCCAAGTTCGGGCTGCGGGCCCGGATGACCGGCGACGTCATCGAGGAGGTCGACGCCAAGGCGCTCTTCCGGAAGATGGCCGAGGCCGCGTGGGCGTGTGCCGACCCCGGCATCCAGTACGACGACACCATCAACCACTGGCACACCTGCCCCGAGTCGGGCCGGATCAACGGCTCGAACCCGTGCAGCGAGTACATGCACCTGGACAACACGTCCTGCAACCTCGCCTCGCTGAACCTGATGAAGTTCCTCAAGGACGACGGCGAGGGCCACCAGTCCTTCGAGTCCGAGCGCTTCGCCAAGGTCGTCGAGCTGGTCATCACCGCGATGGACATCTCCATCTGCTTCGCCGACTTCCCCACCCAGAAGATCGGCGAGAACACCCGCGCCTTCCGTCAGCTGGGCATCGGCTACGCCAACCTCGGCGCCCTGCTGATGGCCACGGGGCACGCGTACGACAGTGACGGCGGCCGTGCCCTGGCCGGTGCCATCACCTCCCTGATGACCGGTACGTCCTACCGCCGCTCCGCCGAGCTGGCCGCGGTCGTCGGCGCGTACGACGGCTACGCCCGCAACGCCGTGCCGCACAACCGCGTCATGCAGCAGCACGCCGACGCCAACACCAAGGCCGTCCGCGTCGACGACCTGGACAGCCCGATCTGGGCCGCCGCCACGGAGGCATGGCAGGACGTCGTCCGGCTTGGCGAGAAGAACGGTTTCCGCAATGCGCAGGCGTCCGTCATCGCGCCGACCGGCACCATCGGTCTCGCGATGTCCTGCGACACCACCGGCCTGGAGCCCGACCTCGCCCTGGTCAAGTTCAAGAAGCTCGTCGGCGGCGGCTCGATGCAGATCGTCAACGGCACGGTCCCGCAGGCGCTGCGCCGTCTCGGCTACCAGCCGGAGCAGATCGAGGCGATCGTCGCCCACATCGCCGAGAACGGCATCGTCGTGGACGCTCCCGGTCTGAAGACCGAGCACTACGAGGTCTTCGACTGCGCGATGGGCGAGCGCTCCATCTCCGCGATGGGCCACGTCCGTATGATGGCCGCGATCCAGCCGTGGATCTCCGGCGCGCTCTCCAAGACGGTCAACATGCCGGAGTCGGCGACCGTCGAAGAGGTCGAGGAGATCTACTTCAAGGCGTGGAAGATGGGCGTCAAGGCGCTCGCGATCTACCGCGACAACTGCAAGGTCGGCCAGCCCCTCTCCGCCAAGAGCAAGGACAAGGAGAAGGCCGAGATCACCGGGAAGGCCGAGGACACCATCCGGGCCGCGGTCGAGAAGGTGGTCGAGTACCGCCCCGTCCGCAAGCGCCTCCCCAAGGGGCGTCCCGGCATCACCACCTCCTTCACGGTGGGCGGCGCCGAGGGCTATATGACCGCGAACTCCTACCCGGACGACGGTCTCGGCGAGGTGTTCCTCAAGATGTCCAAGCAGGGTTCCACCCTCGCGGGCATGATGGACGCCTTCTCGATCGCCGTCTCCGTCGGCCTCCAGTACGGCGTTCCGCTGGAGACCTACGTCTCGAAGTTCACGAACATGCGCTTCGAGCCCGCCGGTATGACCGACGACCCGGATGTGCGGATGGCGCAGTCGATCGTCGACTACATCTTCCGCCGGCTGGCGCTGGACTTCCTGCCCTTCGAGACCCGCTCGGCACTCGGCATCCACTCGGCCGAGGAGCGGCAGCGGCACCTGGAGACCGGCTCGTACGAGCAGTCCATCGACGACGGGATGGACATCGAGGGTCTCGCCCAGTCCGCGCCGCGCCGGCAGGAGGCACTTCAGCAGGAGACGCGTACGCCGGAGCTGACCGTGGCCCCCGCTTCCCCCGCTTCCCTCGGAGCCGTCCCGGCACCGAAGCAGGCGCACACCTCGGCGGAGCTGGTGGAGATGCAGCTGGGCATCAGCGCGGACGCGCCGCTGTGCTTCTCCTGCGGTACGAAGATGCAGCGGGCGGGCTCCTGCTACATCTGCGAGGGCTGTGGCTCGACCAGCGGTTGCAGCTGACTCACTCCGTGCGCGGTCACGGCAGCGTGAGGCGTATCGGCTGATGCGCCGGGGCGGGGAGACCTCCTTAAGGGCTCCCCGCCCGCTGCTGTCCGCTGCCGGTGCCCGGTGGCGCCGCGAAGCGCCGCCGTGGCTCACGGTCCCGG
>NZ_JBSGUP010000574.1:0-5380 GCF_053607985.1 Streptomyces sp. NPDC055078 | reverse complement strand
ATCTGGGCCTGATCCTGGACGGCAACCGGCGCTGGGCCAGGGCCCGGGGCCTGTCGGTCGCCGACGGCCACCGGGCCGGGTTCGCCCGGATCCCGGAGGTCCTGCGGTGGTGCGAGAGCCTCGGCGTGGAAGTGGTGACGCTCTGGATGCTCTCCACCGACAATCTGCGGCGCGACCCGGCCGAGGTCGACGCGCTCGTCGGCATCATCGCCGACACCGTCGACGGACTGACGGAGCACGGCGGCTGGCGCATCCGGCACCTCGGGGTCCGGGGCGCCGTCCGGCAGCCGCTGCTGGCCGCCCTCGACCGCGCGGTGGCCGACACCGCCGGGGCCGACGGCCTCCAGGTCAACCTCGCCGTCTGCTACGGCGGCCGGGAAGAGATCGTCGAGGCGTGCCGGAGCCTGCTGAAACGGTACGAGTCCGAGGGCGGCTCGGTGTCGGAAGCGGCCGAGCGGCTGAGCGTCGCCGCGATCTCGGAGGTGATCGGCACCGGCGTACCGGAGCCTGGGCTGATCATCCGGACGTCCGGCGAACACCGCAGCTCGGGCTTCATGCTGTGGTCCGGCATGTATACGGAGTACTGGTTCACCCCTGTCTGCTGGCCGGACTTCGACCGGGCGGCGCTCGACGGCGCGCTCGCCCACTTCCGGCGGTCGCCCTCCGGGCTGCTGCCCGTAGCGGTGGGGTGATCGGGCATGGAAGCCACAGAAGATACAGCAGGCACGCGGGCCATGGAGGGTACAGAGGCCATGGAGAGTACAGAGGGCATGCCGGGGATGGCGGGCATGCCAGCGACGGCGGGGACGGCGGAAGACGCGTCCGCGCCCGTCCCGCAGCCGGGCTCCCAGGGCTGTGCCATCGGCCTCATCGGCATCGACGGCGCCGGAAAGTCCACACTCGCCGCCGAGCTGGAGCGGCGGCTGACCGGGCGCGGGGTGCCGACGGCCCTGCTCTCACGGCGGCAGTATCTGCGGACGCGTCCCCGGGATTTCGCGGGCGACACCGTGGCGACACTGTACGAGGGCTCGCTGCGGACCCTGTACGGCTTCGCCGGCCTCGACGGCGGGGGCACGCTGGGAGACCACTTCCCGCCACCGGCCGGGCCGGTGATGTCCTCCGGCTTCGAGCGGCTCCTGGACCGCGCGGCGATCACCGGGAACGACCCGAACGCCCTCATCGCGTCCATGCTCTGTGAGATCGCCGGTCATCTGGCGTTCCGGGAGGCCGTGGTGGCACCCGCCGTACGTGCGGGGAAGGTCGTCATCGAGGACACCCACGGCATCAAGATGGTGGTGAAGCTGTATCTGCTCGCGGTCGCCCTGTCGGACTCCGGGCACCGGCCGGACGACAGCGCGGACGCGGTCCTCCAGGCCGGGATGACCGCGCTGCGGCCCGATCCGGCGGTGTCCCTGCCGGTGCTGGTCCAGGTGGATCCCGAGGTGGGCTACGAGCGGCGGGTGGCCCAGCACGGCCGGGTGGGCGGAATGGAGCACTACGGTCCGGTCGGCCGGGCCATTGGGCGCGACTCGTACATCGAGCTCCAGAGCCGCAGCCAGAAGATCTTCGACGCACTCGGCACCCAGTGGAACTGTCTGCGGGTGGACCTGCCGCCCACGGACCGGGAAAGCGGCCTGAGCGCGGCCGTCGACCAGATCCTCGCCGCCATGGACGGCTCAGACAGCCGGGAAAGGCAGGACCCATGAGAGATCAACTCGCCATCGACGTGGAACCGCACTGGATCGACCACCTCCCGGCACTGGACTGGACGAATCTGCGCGCCGGACACCACCGGGCCCGCTTCGTACTGACCAGGCTGGCAGGGGACCGGGAGCTGCTGACCCGGCTGGTCCACGAGATCGAGCACGACGACCGCCGGATGTCCGAGAGCGAGATCCACCCGCTGATCAACCGGCTGATCCTCTACCAGGACGACGCGCGCGGCTTCCAGATCCGGCTCCATATGTCCCCGGGCTCGCGCGAACTCGTCCCGCACGACCACAAGTACACCTTCACCGCGTTTGTGCTCCAGGGCGCGTACGTACATGTGTGGCGGCGGCGCGCGGACCGCGGCGAAGGGGAGTTCACCGGCGACGACATCCGGCCCGGGATCGTCTCCATCGAGCGCCCCGGCACCTGCTACACCTTCGGCCACCCGCTGATCCATCAGACCATCATGCTGCCGGGCACCGTCACCCTGTTCATGCGCGGGCCACGGGTCAAACAGCGGTCCCACGCGGCCCTGGACATGCTGCCGCAGGCGGACAACTGGCCGCCGCCGTCCGAGGCGGGCAAGCCCAAACACGCCAACGGCCAGCGCCCGGTCACCATGGAGGAGTACCGCTCCATGCGCGCCCAGCTCATCGTGGGCGGGCTGATCGACGCGTTACCCCGGCCGGGGCTGACGGCATGAAGCCGCATCACGTCGGGGTGATCCTGGACGGCGGCGCCGACCGCGCCCGTACGGACGGGGAGCCCCTGTCCGAGGCGTACCGGCGCAGCTGTGTCAAACAGCTGGACGTCGTCGAGTGGTGCCGGGCGGAGGGGGTAGCCGAGGTCACCCTGCATGTACCGCTGGCGGCACCCCTGGCCGACGTACAGCTGGAGGCGGTCTGGGGCCAGGTGCTCGAAGGGCTTCGGCGCGGCCGGCCGGGCACCCCCGCGACGGTGCTGAACCACATAGGCGACGCGGCCCGGCTGCCCGCCGGACTCGCCACGAAGCTACGGGCCCACGCCGGGCGGGCCGCCACGGCGGGCCGCGGGTTCACCGTGAATCTGCTGCTCGGCTACGAGGGCCGCCACGAGATCCGCGACGCGGTGCGCTCGATCCTCACCGCCGCGCACGGCGAGGGCCGGAGCCTGGCCGACACGATCTCGGGTCTTGACCCCGAACGGCTGGGCGCGCACCTGGTCACCGGCGCGCTGCCACCGCTCGATCTGGTCATCAGGACCTCGGGCCGCCAGCACCTGGCGGGCTTTCTGCCCTGGCAGGCCGCCTACGCGGAATTCCACTTCGCCGCGGTCCCCGCGCCCGAGTTCGCCCGCGGACATCTGGTGGCGGCGCTCACGGAGTACGCGCGCAGGAACCGCAGGTTCGGCAGATGAGTGAAGGGGAGTGATGACGATGGAGGCGCACGAGGCGGAGGCGTTCGACCTGCCCGCGGCGTGCTCGGAGGTCGACTGGGACAATCCGCGCCGAGCGAGCCGGCAGGCCCGGAATCTGCTGGGCCGGCTGGCGGCCGACCGCGAGCTGCTGTCGGAGATCGTACGGGGCATCGAGACCGACCCGCTGCGGCTCGCCCGCTCCGAGCGGCACCCGCTGCTGCACCGGCTCTCCCTCTACGAGGACCCGGAGCGCCGCTGCCAGCTCCGCCTGCACTTCTTCACCGGCCGTGACCGGGACCTGGTGCCGCACGACCACAAGTACCCGTTCAGCGTCCATGTCCTGTCCGGCGGCTACCTCCATGTCTGGAACCGGCGGACCGACGCCGAACAGGCGGGCGAGTTCACCTCGGCGGACATCACCCCGGGCATCGTCAGCCTGGAGGGGCCGGGAACGACCTACACCTTCCAGAACTCACTGGTGCACCAGACCATCGTGCTGCCGGGCACGGTCACCCTCTTCTTCCGGGGCCCCAAGCGCCAGGACCGCTGGCACGCGGCAGGCGACATGCTCCACCTGCTCAACGGCTACGAGGCACCCACCCCGGGCGAGAAGACCCACCAGGGCTCGGAGCCGATCACCCTCGATGAGTTCGCCGCCATCCGGGAGGACCTGGTCCGGCGCGGCATCATTTCCGACAGGAGGCCATCAGGTGTCACTGCCTGACTTCTTCATCCAGCCCGTCGTGCAACTGCTGGCTCAGTCGCCGTCGCCCTACGACGTGCCGGTGGACCCCGAGATCTTCAACGAGGACTGGCTGGAGCCCACCCTGACCCGTACCCTGGCGCTGCTGGGCGATTCGGACCCGGACGCGCACGCTCCCGCGTCGGCCACCGGCAGCGGGCTCACCTATCTCTCGCTCGCCTCGGACCCGGAACAGGGCTATTCGGTCCATCTGCGGATCGCGGGCGAGGGCGAGTCGGTGCCGCGTGATCCGGCCGAGAAGTCCGTGGTGCTGACCCTGGGCGGCACGATGGAACTGGAGGCGTACCGGCACAGCGGCGATGTGGACACGGACACCCCCTGGTACGTACGGCAGTTCACGCCGGAGAACATCTACGCCTGTCACCCGGGGACGCTGCACTCGGTGGCGCAGTCGCGGGACGCGGTCCAGCTGGTCATCTCCCGGGGGGAGACACCGGCGATCGGCCGTCCGCTCAGCGCCGATGAGTACCGCGCCGCCGCCGGCCGTACGCGGCAGCTCCTCGACCGGGCCCTGGAAAACCGGGCTACCGTGGGGGCACAGCTTCCGGCCTGACCGGTGCGGCTTCGCGATCTCCGGGTGGGTGCCACCGAATCCTGTCGGCATTCCGCCCGTACTCCTTGATCTTCAAGGTGATCACGGGTGTTGGGCGGTTCACTGCTAGGGTCGGCAGCCTGGGTTCACGCGATGGTTGGAGGAAGTCGATGAGGCTGCTGCCCAAGGTGGTTCGTCGGCCGCTGGAAGCGGTGTACGAGCGCCGTCTGGCCAGCACCCTTGAGGGCCTGCCGCGCCCGGAGCACGTCGGGATCATGCTGGACGGGAACCGGCGGTGGGCACGTGAGGCCGGTCACGCCAATGTCCAGGAGGGCTACCGGCGCGGTGGCGCGAAGGTCGCCGAGTTTCTCGGCTGGTGTGTCCAGTCCAGAATTCAGCACGTCACCCTTTTCATGCTGTCCGACGACAACCTCGGCCGGCCCGCCGACCAGCTCGAACCCCTGTTGCAGATCATCACGGAGACCGTCCGGGACGTGTCACTGCCGGGGCTGCCGTGGGAAGTGCAGGTCATCGGCTCGCTCGACCTGCTGCCCGCCGACGCCGCGGGCGCGCTCAAGGAGGCGGCGGCCAAGACCGTGGGCCGGGGTGGCCTCAAGGTCGATGTGGCGGTCGGCTACGGCGGGCGTCGCGAGATCGTGGACGCCGTGAAAGCCGCGTTCGAGGCGCACCGTGCGAAGGGCGGTGCCCCCGAGGAACTGATCGCCAATTTCGATATCGAGCACATTTCGTCGAATCTGTATTCCGACACCGGGCGGGACCAGGCGGACTTCGTGATCCGCACCTCGGGTGAGCAGCGGCTCTCCGGGTTCCTGCTGTGGCAGTCGGCCTACGCGGAGATTCACTTCGTCGATGTGTACTGGCCCGAATTCCGGCGGGTCGACTTTCTCCGTTCCTTGCGCTCCTATGCGCGCCGGGAACGCCGATACGGCAAATAGCGGCCGGCAGTCACGGGCGGGTCC
>NZ_JBSGUP010000573.1:0-5382 GCF_053607985.1 Streptomyces sp. NPDC055078 | reverse complement strand
GTCGTCACCCCGTGACGACGGCCGCCGGGAGCCGGACATGAGCGATCAATCCGATCACGCGAACGACGGCGCGTCGTCATCGGCGACGGCGGAGAGCAAGGACGGCGCGTCGTCATCGGCGAAGGCGGAGAGCAAGGACGGCGCGTCGTCATCGGCGAAGGCGGAGAGCCGAGCCGAGGGCGACTCGGGCAGCTCCCGGCGAAGGACCGATCCGCACACGGTGTGGCCCGCGCCGCGCGACATCCTCCCCCGGAGGACAGGAAGGCCAAGGTGATCAGCATTCACCGCATCGACCGCGCGCCCTGGATCCCCGTGGCACTGGCGATGTTCTGCTGCGGCTGGGCCGGGAACCAGTTCTCGCCCCTGCTGGTCATGTACGGCGAACTCGGCGGGTACTCGCCCGTGACCGTCAACGCCTTCTTCGCGGCCTATGTGGTGGGTCTGGTACCCGGTCTGCTGATCAGTGGCCCGCTCTCCGACCGGCACGGCCGCAGACCCGTCCTCCTGGCGGGCACCGCGCTCTCGGCGGCGGCGGGCGCCGTGCTGGCCCTCGGCGTCCAGGGCCCGCTCCCGCTGTTCGCCGGACGCCTGCTGGCGGGCCTCGCGGTCGGCACGGCGATGGCCGTCGGCAGCAGCTGGGTCAAGGAGCTGTCCGGCGCACCGTACGAACCGGCCGCAGAACCCGGCGCGGGCGCCCGCCGCGCCTCGGTCGCGATCACCGCGGGATTCGGGCTCGGCGCCGGAGTCGCCGGGGTCCTCGCCCAGTGGGCCCCCTGGCCGATGGTGCTGCCGTACTCGGTCCAGATCGTCCTCACCCTCCCCTGTCTGTTCCTGCTGCGCCGGGCGCCCCAGCCTCCGGTCCGGGGCCGCGCCGGGGCGTTCCGGTCGGACCTCAGGGTCCCCTCGGCCGGGCATCCGCGCTTTCTGCGGGTGGTGCTCCCGATGGCGCCGTGGGTCTTCGGCGCCGCCGCGCTGGCATACGCCGTCACCCCGCAACTGGCGGCCCCGCGGGTCGGCGACTGGCAGCTCGCCTTCGCCACACTGCTCACCGTGGTCACCCTCGGCAGCGGGGTGGCCGTCCAACCGCTGGCCAAACGCCTGGACCGGGTCGGCAGCGCCCGCGCCGGACTCGCCGGGATGGCGCTGGTGGTGGCCGGCACCCTGCTCTGCGCGCTCAACGCGGGCCCCCGCTCGCTGTGGGCGTCCCTGCTCGCCGCCGTCGTCCTGGGCACCGCCTACAGCATCACCATGGTGGCCGGGCTGCTGGAGGTGCAGCGCATCGCACCGCCCCACGAACTGGCCCGGCTCACCGGTGTCTACTACTCACTGACCTACGTCGGGTTCCTGTTGCCGATGACTCTGTCGGCGGCCTCCGAGGTGGCCGGATACCCGGTCCTGCTGACCGTGGTCGCCGTGGCCGCGGGCGGCTGCCTGGCGGTCGCCGCCGCCTCCTCCCGCCGCCACCTGCCGCGCACCCCGCCTCCTCCCGTGGAGCCGGTGCCGTACCAGGCCGTCCCACCGGCACAGCCACGACCGACGCAGAACCCGACCTCCGTGTCCGGAAGGTGACCACGACGCCCGACCGCGCCGCCCGCCGACGTACGCCTCGTCGGCCTCGGCTCGGAGATGAGCCCGGCCCGACAACCCAACACCGCATCCGAGGGAGCAACCATGCGCAGGGACCGGCACATGGAAGTGGAGTCCGCGAGCCCATCCGGGTCCGAGCCGGCCCGGATGCCGGGCAGACGCAAGGCGTGGCTGATACTCGGCCTGTTGTTCCTGTTGGTCATGGTCAACCAGGCCGACAAGTCCGTGATCGGCCTGGCGGGCGTCGAGATCAAGGACGAACTGGGCATCAGCGACGCCGAGTTCGGGGTGGTCCAGAGCAGCTTCTTCTGGCTCTTCGCCATCGGCGGCCTGTTGGGCGGCTGGCTGGGCGGCAAGGTCAGCGTGCGCTGGGTGCTCGGTGGCGCGGCCGCGATCTGGGCCTTCAGCGCCATACCCATGATCGGCCAGGTCGGATTCACCACGCTCGTGCTCTGCCGCATCGTCCTGGGCCTGGCCGAGGGACCCACCATCGCCCTGGTCATGCAGGCGACACACTCGTGGTTTCCCCCCGAGCGCCGCGCCGTGCCCAGCTCACTGGTCCTGCTGGGCGCCCCCGTGGGATCGGCGATCGGCGCCCCGGCTCTGACCTGGGTCATCACACACCACTCCTGGCACGCGGCAGTCGGGGCGCTCGTGGCGATCGGTGGCCTGGCGGCGGGCGCCTGGCTGCTGCTGGGCGGTGAGGGCCCGGCCGACAAGGCAGCCTCCGCCACCGGCGATGCCGCACCCCTCGTCGCGCTGCCCGAACGGCTGCCGCTGCGCCGGATCTTCGGGACCGGTACGGTGATCGGGACCGCCCTGCTGCTCACCATCGCCTACGCCACGACGGCGGTGGCCCTGAGCTGGCTCCCGCTCTACCTCCGCGAGGGCCTGGGCTACCAGGCGAACGAAGCCGCGAGCCGGATCTCGCTGGTGTTCATCGGCGTCATCGTGCTCATCGTCCTGGTCGGCGCGGCATCGCGGGCCATGACCCGCCGCGGGATGACCAACCGGGCCTCGCGAGGGCTGCTCCCGGCCGGTCTGGTGCTGGTGTCGGCAGTCGCCACCGCCGGTATGGCCACCATGAGCCGCGGCCCCTTGCAGACCCTGCTCCTCGTGCTCGGCATCGCCCTGTGCACGGCCGGCTCCGGCGCCGCGCTCACGGGCATCTCCGACGTGGTGCCCCCGAAGCAGCGAAGCCTTGTCCTCGGGATCGTCAGTGTCGTGTTCAGCATGGCGGGCGTGAGCGCGCCGCTGCTGATGGGCGGTCTGGCCGACTCCGGTTCGACCCCACGCGCCGGCTACGACCTGGGCTTCTACATCCTCAGCGCGGCCATGCTCTGCTGCGCGGCGATCGCGCTGCGCATCGTCAACCCGGAGCGGGACGTGGCCCGGCTCGCCCGGGAGAAGCCCGTGGAGCCCCCGAGGGCCTGACCAGCCGAGGTGGCAGGGCCGCCGGCCGAAGGCGGTGGCTCGTCTCGTGGACTCAATGATGTGCTCGTCTCTGCCGCCGGACTCCCGTCCGCCACTGACAGCCGCGGCCGAACCAGCGGGCGCTGCGTCGCGTCCGCGGCCGACACGGCACGGCCCCGCCTCCTGGACCCACCTCGCACGGCTGGCGAGTCTGCCCCTGCCGGTGATCGCGAGCGGCCTCTTCCTCGAAGCCGACGCCCTCGGCCTGCTCGACTCCGGGGACGCACTGCGGTGGCCGGCGGACGCGGGAGTGGTGCTGTTCCAGGTCGAGATCGCTCCGGATTGCCTGACCGCCGCTGGCGTCCGGGCCCGGTCTGCGGCGCTGTTCGCGGACCTCCCGGTGGTCGTGGGCCTGGGAGCGGAGGCCGGGTCGCCCTCTCCCGAAGTCCTCCAGGCGCTCGAATTCGAGGTCCTTGCCCACGGAGCGGCTGTCGGTGGCCATGGCGCAGTACCGGCCGGTCAGTTGGCGAGTTCGGTCAGCCGTTTGGTGACGGCTTCGGTGACATGGTCGATGCCGGCGGCGCTGCCGGGGAGCAGGCCGGGCAGGGTGAAGAAGCCGTGCATCTGGCCCTCGAATCGGCGCAGCCGGGTGGGGATTCCGGCTTGTGTCAGCCGGGCGGCGTATGCCTCGCCTTCGTCGCGCAGTACGTCGTGTTCGGCGGTGAGTACCTCGGTGGGCGGCAGCCCGGTCAGGTCTTCGGCGCGCAGCGGGGCGGCGTCGGGGTGTGTGCGGTCGGCTTCGTCGGGGGCGTAGTGGTCCCAGAACCACGCCATGGTGTCCGCGCTGAGGAGGAGTTGGTTGGCGGGGTCGCGGTAGGAGGCGGTGTCCGGGTCGCAGTCGGTGACGGGATACACCAGGACCTGGAGGGCGATGTCGGGTCCGCCGGCGTCCCTGGCCCGCAGAGCGGTCACGGCGGCCAGGTTTCCGCCGGCGCTGTCGCCCGCGACGATCAGGGGGACGCGCCGCCCCGCGATGTCCTCCAGGTGTTCGTCGGTCCAGCGCAGTGCCGTCCAGGCGTCCTCGGCGGCGGTGGGGTAGCGGTGTTCGGGGGCCAGGCGGTAGCCGACCAGGACCACGGCGCAGCCGGTGCGGTGGGCGAGGATGCGGCCCAGGGTGTCAAAGCCCGGCAGGTCGCCCATCACCCAGCCGCCCCCGTGGTAGTACACGAGTACCCCCGCCGGCGAGGTGTCCGGTATCAGCAGCCGGACATCGAAGTGCGCGTCTGCGCCGCCGAGCCGGCGGTCTTCCACCCGGGCCATGTCCGGGCGGGGCCGGTACAGCTCCCGCAGCGCCGCGTTCTGGGCGCGGGCCGCCTCGGGAGTGCTCCGGTGGATCGGCTTTCGGCCCGGCTGGTCCGCGAGCCGGGCCAGCAGTGCCGAGGTCGCCGCATCGAGGGTCATGAACGAATCTCCTTGTCACGGGCAGGCGTCGATGGCACTAGCAGCATTCGACCCGAACGTTCGTTTACGTGGCCGCCCCGGAAGAGGTCGCCTGGATGAGGTCATCAGGAGTCTTGGTGCGCATACTCGTCGCCCACAGGGCAGTCCGTCATGTCACGACCGTGAACTGACCCTTTACTTTTCAGTCGGTGACGCCGGCTGTCAACCCCCCCTCGGTCCCCGGTTGATGAAGAGCCGCCCCCGACCGAGGGCGGCACGGAGGCCGCCGAGGATCGTCTGCGGGAGCGCCGACGCCCCGGTCCCAACAGCCACCGGCCGCCCTGCACAGCAGAAGGACCTGCCATGCAGTCGAGCATCATCGACGTCTTCCGCGCAGTCGCCACAGCTCTACCGGACCGCGAATGCCTGGTGCACCGGTCTGTCCACCACACCTACGCCGAGGTGCCCGCTCCGGCGGGCGGAGTCGTCGGGATGGACTCCATCGGCGTTCTCGGTACGAAGGCTGTTCCGTCACTGCGAGAAGGCCGCGAGGGGCGGACGGATACGCTCTCTCGCGGCCTTCTGCCGTCGTCCTGCCGACGGCGCGGAGACTCTCGTCCGCCGAGCCCGCAGGACGACGACCGTCAGCTATGGCGTGTATGCCTTGGGTTCGGGGCGGGCGGGTTGTTCTCCGCCGCGTTCCTCGATGTAGGTGGCGGTGGGGACCATGACTTTGCGGCGGAAGATGCAGACGACGGTGCCGTCCTGTTTGTAGCCGCGGGTTTCGACGTGGACGATGCCCCGGTCGGTCTTGGAGCGGGAGGGTGTTTTGCCGAGGACGGTGGTTTCGCCGTAGATGGTGTCGCCGTGGAAGGTGGGGGCGATGTGGCGCAGTGACTCGATCTCCAGGTTGGCGATGGCTTTGCCGGAGACGTCGGGGAC
>NZ_JBSGUP010000572.1:0-5394 GCF_053607985.1 Streptomyces sp. NPDC055078 | reverse complement strand
GCATACCCCTGGGGGTATGCGGTCGGCCACGTCGTCGCTGCTGTGCTGCTGTCGTCGAGCATGGTCACAGAGAATACGGGCCCCCACTGACAACGCTCGATCCGCCTGCCCTGTACGCTTCTTGTGCCCTTTCGCGCCCCTGATGCGCCCCTCGCGCGGGCGAGCCGGAACACCCGCGCGGGCACCTCCGTCGGGCCTTCCGCGGTGACGCCACCCGGACCCCTTGGCCGCCGCCCGGGAGCGCGGTCCGTCCCGCTCACCCCGGCGCTGAGCTACGCCGTTTTCAGCGGTCATTCGTGAACGAGGGCTGTGTCGTGGCCGGTTCCCCCCCGCGAGCCGGTTCGGCGCGACTTCCGCACCTCGCGCGGCAGTTCCCCCGGTTGCTCCCCTGAGGGCTGTCGCCGCGGCGATCGTGGACCCGGCCCCCGGCCCCGGCCTCGGCGCCGATGACCCGATCCCTCTGACGACCCATCTCGAATACTTGCGGGTAACAAACTCTGGCCCCGGTCGGGCCACCGCATCTACGGTGCAGACATGCCGAACCCGTCCGCTGCCGTCCCCTGGCCGATACCCGCCGCTGTCCCGCTCGCCGCTGTCCCGCTCGCCGCCGTGGAGCGGGGCGTATGAGCGCACGGCGCCCGCGTACGGCGGTCCGCAGGCGCGAAACCCTCGGCCTGCTGCTGCTCACCGCGTTCGCCGTCGCCGTACTCGCCGATCTCGGCTCGCTTCTGCTGGACTCCGTCCTCGGCCACCGGGTCGCCAAGCCGCTGCTGATGCCGCTGCTCGCCGCTTATACGGCCGTACGGGGCGGTCCCCGTCTGCTCGTCGCCGCGCTGCTGTTCGGCTGGGGCGGCGATGTGTTCCTGCTCTTCGGCACCGATCTCGCCTTCGTCCTCGGCATGGCGTCCTTCGCGGCGGGACACCTGTGCTACCTGGCGGTCTTCGGCCGCGGCCGTACGCCGAAGGGACCCCTGCGCCTCTACGGCCGGGGCCGTACGCCCAGGGGTCTGGCGCCCCTCTACGGCGTTCTGCTCGGCGTCGCCGTCACTCTCCTGTGGCCCGGTCTGCCCGCCGGACTGCGCGTTCCCGTCGCCGGGTACGCGCTGCTGCTGACCGTCATGGCCTGGCGGGCGAGCGCCCTTGGGGTCGTCACGGGCGCGGGCGGGGCGCTGTTCCTGATCTCGGACCTGATCATCGCCACCGGGGTCGCGGGATGGCCCCGGCCGCCCGTCGCCGACTTCTGGATCATGCTGCTCTACAGCACGGCACAGGTCCTGCTCACCGTCGGGGTGCTGGCCGCCCGAGCACCGTCGCGGTCATGACATCAGAAAGGGCCGGACGGGTGTCCGGCCCTTTCCGATACCGAGGAACCGAAGAGATCGAGGAAACCGGAGGACTCCTGCCACTCTTCGGCGGAACCGCAGGCGGAACCGCAGGCGGAACTACCGGCGCAGTTATCGGCGGACCGCGTCCAGAGCGTCCGCGACGCCCGCCCCGTAGAAGCTGTTCTCGTCCTGGTCACCCTCGCACACCGCGTCGACGGTGCCGTCACCGTTGATGTCGTACGGATCGGTGCACGCACGGTCGTCCGCCTGCGCGTACAGCAGTGCCTTCACCGCGGCCGGAGAGGCCCCCGGGTGCTTCGACTTGATGAGCGCGGCGACGCCCGCGACATGCGGCGAGGCCATCGACGTACCGGCCTTGTAGCCGTAGCGGCCGTTCGGCATCGTCGACAGGATGCGGCCGTCGGTGGCGGGGGCGTCCGGCTTCTGGAAGGCCGTGGAGTCGCCGCCCGGGGCGGAGATGTCGATCACGTCGTCGCCGTAGTTGGAGAACGACGACTTCAGACCCTTGGCACCCAGCGCGGATGTGGTCACGACACCGGGGAGCTGCGTCGGGATGTCCAGGCACTCGGCGGGGTCGATGACCCGGTCCGCCGGGGTGGTGTCATTGGGGCTGGACGGGTCCGTCAGCTGGTCGGCCGCCAGATCCATCCGGTCGTTGCCGGCCGCGGCGACGTTCACCGCGCCCTTGCGCTCGGCGTACCGGGTGGCGCGCTGGACGGCTTCGACGAGAGCCTGCTGATCCGGGTCGTTCTTACAGGCGAACAGCCACGGGTCCACGTAGTAGCTGTTGTTGGTCACCGCGACGCCGTGCTCAGCGGCCCAGACGAAGCCGCAGACGACGGACTCCGTGTAGAAGAATCCGGCCGTCGTCGACACCTTGATGCCGGAGACCTTCACACCCGGGGCGACGCCCGTGACGCCCACGCCGTTCTTGGCCGCCGCGATCGTGCCGGCGACATGCGTACCGTGGCTGCTCTCGTCCGGGCCCGGACGCCAGGACCCCGGCGTCGTGTCCGGCTTGCCGGTCACACAGTTGGCCGAGGCGCGCTGGTCGAAGTTGGGCGCCAGGTCGGGGTGCGTGTCGTCGACTCCCGTGTCCAGGACGGCGACCGTGACGTTCCTGCTGCCCAGCGACCGCTGATGGGCCCGGTCCGCCTTGATGGCGGGCAGGCTCCACTGGAGCGGCTCCAGCGGGTCCTGATCCGCCTCCGCGCGGGCGGCCGACGCCTTGGCCTCCTTGGCCGTGAGCGGACGCTCGGACGCGATCGAGGTGTCCGTCGCGGTGCTCAGCGCGGCGGTCCGCGTGGCACCGGCCGAAACGACACCCTTGACCTGCCGGACCGTCGAGGCGAAGGCCGGATTCTGCGAATGGACGACGATGACGCCTATCTGGTCGTAGGCGATCACCACCGAGCCGCCTGCCCTGGCTATCGCCCTCTTCACCGCCTCGGCGGTGCGGTGGCCGCCCCTGACGTTCACCACGTACGACAGCTTCGGGCCGTCGGTCACCACCGTGGCGGGTGCGTCCTCGGCGGGCGCGGCCGTTGCCTCGCCTGCCGGAAGGAAGCCGAGCGAGGCCATGAGCGCCAGACCAGCGGGCAGCGCGAGTGCGCGCCGGCGTCTGGATCCCAGATGAGCCATGGGTTCTCCACATCATCCGTGACAACCGCTCAGACACCGTGTGCGAATGAGCGGGTACATGTCGAGCGAAGCTAGCGCCCCGAAGCGATCACCATCAATGTGTTCGAGTGGAAATTGGCGAAGAAATCAAGCCGATGTTGAACCGGTCCGGCGTGCTCTCCGTGCCCTTGTCAGGGGGTGAAGCACCATCAAACCGCCCGCCGACCCCGCAGGAACGAAGGACCGCTCTTGTCACCCCTTCCCCACCCCACCGCGCCCGCGTCACGAGGAGATTCCGTGGCTACCGATGCACCGCCGCCGCCCCAGGCGACCGGTACGGACACCAGCCCCGCCCAGCCCACGACAGAGCAGTTCGTGGAGGTGCAGCAGAGCGCGGAGTTCGCCGAACTGCGCCGTACCTACCGCTCCTTCGCCTTTCCCCTGACCGTCGCCTTCATCGCCTGGTATCTGCTGTACGTCCTGCTGTCGAACTACGCGGGCGGCTTCATGGGTACCAAACTCTTCGGCAACATCAATGTCGCCCTCGTCTTCGGCCTCGCCCAGTTCGCCACCACCTTCCTCATCGCCTGGCTCTACTCCCGGCACGCGGCGGCGAGGCTCGACCCCAAGGCGGAAGCGATCAAGGCCCGGATGGAGGCGGACGTATGAGCGACATCCTCCCATCGGCCACGGGCTCACTGATGCCCTTCGCGGCTGAAAATGCCACGACCGAGCACCGGCCACTGATCATCACGCTCTTCGGCCTGTTCGTCGTCGCCACGCTGATCATCACCGTCTGGGCGGGCCGCCAGACCAAGAGCGCCGCCGACTTCTACGCGGGCGGGCGCCAGTTCACCGGATTCCAGAACGGACTGGCGATCTCCGGCGACTACATGTCGGCCGCCTCGTTCCTCGGTATCGCCGGAGCCATCGCCCTCTTCGGCTACGACGGCTTCCTCTACTCCATCGGCTTCCTGGTGGCCTGGCTGGTCGCCCTGCTGCTGGTCGCCGAACCGCTGCGCAACTCCGGCCGCTTCACCATGGGCGACGTCCTCGCCTACCGGATGCGCCAGCGCCCGGTCCGCACCGCCGCCGGGACCTCCACCATCGTCGTCTCCATCTTCTATCTGCTCGCCCAGATGGCAGGCGCCGGAGTGCTGGTCTCCCTGCTGCTCGGCATCACCAACGACGCGGGCAAGGTCGCGATCGTCGCCCTCGTCGGCATCCTGATGATCCTCTACGTCACCATCGGCGGCATGAAGGGCACCACCTGGGTGCAGATGGTCAAGGCCGTCCTGCTGATCGCGGGAACGCTCCTCATCACCTTCCTGGTGCTGCTGAAGTTCAACTTCAACATCTCCGATCTGCTCGGCACGGCCGCCGAGAAGAGCGGCGCCGGCACCTCCTTCCTGGAGCCCGGACTCAAGTACGGCGTGAGCGGGACATCGAAGCTCGACTTCATCTCGCTCGGTATCGCCCTCGTCCTCGGCACCGCGGGACTGCCCCACATCCTCATCCGCTTCTACACGGTCCCCACCGCGAAGGCCGCCCGGAAGTCCGTCAACTGGGCCATCGGCATCATCGGCGCGTTCTATCTCATGACGATCGCGCTCGGCTTCGGCGCGGCGGCGCTCGTCGGCCCCCAGGAGATCACCGCGTCCAACAAGGCGGGCAATACGGCCGCGCCCCTGCTCGCCCTCCACATCGGAGGTGTCGACTCCGCGGGTGGCGCGATCCTGCTCGCGGTGATCTCCGCGGTCGCCTTCGCCACCATCCTCGCCGTGGTCGCCGGACTCACCCTCGCCTCGTCCTCGTCCTTCGCCCATGACATCTACGCCAATGTCATCCGCAGGGGACAGGCCACCGAGAAGGAGGAGGTCCGCGCGGCCCGCTGGGCTACGGTCGCCATCGGTGTCGTCTCCATCGCGCTCGGCGCGCTCGCCCGCGATCTCAATGTCGCAGGTCTGGTCGCGCTCGCCTTCGCGGTCGCCGCGTCGGCGAATCTGCCGACGATCCTCTACAGCCTGTTCTGGAAGAAGTTCACCACCCAGGGCGCCCTGTGGTCCATCTACGGCGGACTGATCTCCTCCGTGGTCCTGGTGCTCTTCTCGCCGGTCGTCTCGGGGAAGCCCACGTCGATGTTCAAGAGCGCGGACTTCTACTGGTTCCCCCTGGAGAACCCCGGCCTTGTCTCCATTCCGCTGGGCTTCCTGCTCGGCTGGCTCGGCTCCGTGCTCACCAAGGAGAAGCCGGACCAGGGCAAGTACGCGGAACTGGAGGTCAAGTCCCTCACCGGGACCGGAGCCCACTGACGCGCCACCGCTCAGGGTCTGTCGCTCGGCCGCGCCGCCGCTCATGGACGTTGTACGCGGGCGTGCCGCCGCTCGGAGACCGTCGCTCGGCCGTGCCGCGGGCCCCTCACCGGGCC
>NZ_JBSGUP010000571.1:0-5397 GCF_053607985.1 Streptomyces sp. NPDC055078 | reverse complement strand
GCCGGCCGGGGGCGGGACCGCCCCCGGCGCCCCCTCCGCTCCCGAGCCCGCGCGGCGGCCCGGCGGCTGGCCCACCGCCTCCACCCCCGGGCAGTCGGCCAGGCAGCCCGCGCCCGCCGCGGCCCCGCAGGCGCAGGCGCCGGCACCGGCTGCCCCCGCGCCCCAGGCGGCCCCCGGTATGGCCCAGGGCGCCGGGCAGGTACGGAGCATGTGGCCGGACATCCTGGAGGCCGTGAAGAACCGCCGCCGCTTCACCTGGATCCTGCTCAGTCAGAACGCACAGGTCGCGGGCTTCGACGGCACCACCCTCCAGCTCGGTTTCATCAACGCCGGAGCCCGGGACAACTTCGCGACCAGCGGTAGTGAGGAGGTGCTGCGCCAGGCGCTCGCCGAGCAGTTCCATGTGCAGTGGAAGGTCGAGGCGATCATCGACCCCTCCGGCGGCACAGGCGGCCCCGGTGCTGGTGGACCGGGTTTCGCGGGCCCCGGCTCCGGTGGGCCCGGCGGCGGCCAAGGAGGTCATGGCGGTCACGCCGGACCCGGCAGCCAGGGTCAAGCTCAAGGCCAAGCTCAAGGCCAGGCTCAAGGTCAAGGCCAAGGCCAAGGTCACAGCGGTGGACGGCCCGCCCAGTCGGCCCCCACACCGCCCCGGACGGCATCCGCCCCCGCCCCCTCCGCCGTACAGCAGCCCCCCCGGTCCGCCCCCGCCGCACCGCAGGGTCCCTCCGAGCCCCGGCGGACCGCCCAGGCGGCCCCCGTGCACGCGCCGCCCCCGGTCGCCCCCGAGGACGATGTGCCCGAGGACGACGACCCCGACCTCGTCGACTCCGCCCTCTCCGGACACGACCTGATCGTGCGCGAGCTGGGGGCCACGGTGGTGGAGGAATATACGAACGACTAGCGGCGACGGTTGGGGGACGGTTGGGAGGGCCGTACGGGACGAGCGCCTTCGGCGGTTAGGCTGACTGCCGTGAAGGTCCTTGTCATCGGCGGCGGCGCCCGCGAACGCGCCCTGTGCCGCTCACTCTCCCTCGACCCCGACGTCACCGCTGTGCACTGCGCGCCCGGCAACGCCGGCATCGGCGAGATCGCCGAACTGCACGCCGTCGACGCGCTGGACGGCGACGCCGTCGCCCGGCTGGCCACCGAGGTGGAGGCGGCTCTCGTCGTCGTCGGCCCGGAGGCGCCGCTCGTCGCCGGGGTCGCGGACGCCGTGCGCGCGGCCGGAATCCCCTGCTTCGGTCCCTCCCGCGAGGCCGCCGAGCTGGAGGGTTCCAAGGCATTCGCCAAGGCCGTGATGGCCGCGGCCGGAGTGCCCACGGCCCGCAGCTATGTCTGTACGACGCCCGAGGAGGTCGACACGGCCCTCGACGCCTTCGGCGCTCCGTACGTGGTGAAGGACGACGGTCTCGCCGCCGGGAAGGGCGTCGTCGTCACCCATGACCTCGCCGTGGCCCGCGCGCACGCGATCGCCTGCGGCCGGGTCGTCATCGAGGAGTTCCTCGACGGCCCCGAGGTCTCCCTCTTCGCCATCACCGACGGCGTGACCGTACTCCCGCTGACGCCCGCCCAGGACTTCAAGCGCGCCCTCGACGGCGACGAGGGCCCCAACACCGGCGGCATGGGCGCCTACTCCCCGCTGCCCTGGGCCGACCCCAAGCTGGTCGACGAGGTCATGACCACCGTCCTCCAGCCCACCGTCGACGAGCTGCGCCGCCGTGGCACGCCGTTCTCGGGGCTGCTGTACGCGGGTCTCGCGATCACCACGCGGGGTGTACGGGTCATCGAGTTCAACGCCCGCTTCGGCGACCCGGAGACCCAGGTGGTGCTCGCCCGGCTCCAGACCCCGCTCGCGAGCGTGCTCCTCAACGCCGCCAACGGCACCCTCGACATCGAGCCGCCGCTGCGCTGGCGCGATGAGGCGGCCGTGACCGTGGTCGTCGCCTCGCACAACTACCCCGACACCCCGCGCACCGGAGACCCCATCGCGGGCCTGGACGAGATCGCGGCCCAGGACGCGCCCGACGCCTATGTCCTGCACGCCGGGACCAGGCGCGACGGCGACACGATCGTGAGCGCCGGCGGCCGGGTCCTCTCCGTCACCGCGACCGGGAAGGATCTGGGGCAGGCGCGGGAGCGCGCGTACGACGCGGTCGCCCGTATCCGGCTGGCCGGATCGCAGCACCGGACCGATATCGCCCGCAAGGCCGCCGAGGGGTGACGAACGGCATCGGCCCGGCCCGGTCCGGCACTCTCCGGTCCGTCTGAGCCCCGCCCGAACCGGTCCGCTCCGGGTCCCGCTGTGCCGCCGATTCCGCGGAGACCCACGCGATCCGTACGCCGTCACCTACGCCGTCACCTACGCCGTCACCTACGCCGTCACCTACGCCGACACGTATGCCGTCACCTACCCGTCACGTACGCCGTCGTTTCCGCGCGGCTGACCCCCAGGGCCTCCTGCACCTCCCCCGTACGGCTGTACGGGGAGACATTTGTACGATCGTACGGAACGCGGCTCCCGCCGGGCGCCCCCGGCCCATGCCGCCCGCAGGCCACAGGGAGCCCGTACGGACCCATGGCCCCAGGCCACCCAGGGGGCGCGCGGTTCGGGCGGGCCGTACCGGGCTGGGTGAATCAGGGGCGCACGCGAGACAACCCGTACCGTCCGGTGGCCGTCATCACCTTTACCCAAAGCCATTCCATCGAGTGATGGGTGGTCCATCCGGATGACGCCCGCCGAACCCCCAACTATGGTGCGGCGCAGGCGTTCCGGCACTTGGCCCACCGGCATTGCGATGTCAGTGGCGGGTGTCACAGTGGTGAGTGCACCTACACCGTCGCAGCGCAGAGGGGGTGAGGACCGGCCGTGTCCGGTACCGGTGAGTCGATCGGCGCGCAGGCAGCGCGCTTGCGAGCGCTGGCCGTGCTGCGCATCCGCAGCAGGGCGCTGGCCGTTGCCCTGCTGCCCGCGGCGGTGGCCGTCGTGCTCTTCGCCGGCGGGGTCACCGGCCATATGCGCGGCGGGAGCTGGGACACCGCGCGCTGGATCACCGGGGTCTGCGCGGTGGCCGTGCTGCTGCTCGCCGCCGCCGTCGCGACGGTGATCGTCCGGGCCAGCCCGGCCCTCAGCCCCACCGTGGAGGTCTCCGAGCGGGCAGCCCCCGATCTGTATCGGCTGGTCAGAGATCTGGCCGAGCGGCTGGAGGTCCCCGCGCCCTCGGCGCTGGCGCTCACTCCCGACTGCGACAGCTGGCTGGAGGACCGTACCCACCCGGCCCACGCCGTGCCCCATTCGATCAGGAAGATCCGGAAGGTCTGGAAGATACGGAACAGAAGGGGACGGCGGACGGCCGAGGCCCCCGTGCTGGTGATCGGCTCGCCGTTCCTGTGGTGGATGCGGGTCGCCGAGCTGCGGGCGCTGCTCGCGCCGGTCGTGGCCGGGACCGCCCCATCGGCGCACCCCGACATAGCGGCGGCCCGTCGGTTCGTCCGCGGGCTGGACGCGGCGGTCGCCGTGGCCGCGAGCCCCGGGCAGGGCCCCCTCCGGGCGGTACGGAAGGCGGCGCTCGGCGTTGTCGGCCGCATCGCCCGGCTGCTGCTGCACGGCTGCCAGGCGTACGCCGGTGAGATGGAGCGCGGGGTCGCCGCGGCGGCGTCGGAGCGCGCCCAGGCCGTGGACTACGGACTGCGGATCGTCGCCCAGGAGCAGGTCGGCCTGGCGTACGCCGGGTGGGACCGGCTGCTGACCAAGGTCGCGCTGCCCGCCTGGCGCATGGGCCGCTGGCCCTCCCGGCTCGACGCGGGCGTCGTCTCCGCGCTCACCGAACTGTCCCGCCGCGACCGTCTCGCCGAGGGCTTCGCCTCCCGGCTGGGCGAGCGCCCCGCCTGCGATCTGCTGGAGGAGCCGGGCGCGGTCGACGAGGCCGCCTCACTCCTCGCCGCGCGCCTCTTCCACGGCGGTCCGGCCGGGACGGGCGCCGACTGGTCCCCGGTGGACTGGCAGCAGTATCCGGAGGAGGTCGTGGACCGCAAGTGGCGTACGGAGGCGGCCCGGCTCCACCGGGTGCTCGACGATCTCGGGGTGCGGTCCGCTGACGGCCCCGCCGGGTCCACGGGCCCCGACGGTCCGACCCTCGCCCGTGTGATGGCCCATCTCGCGGGGGACCGGGGGCAGGGGACGGACGCGGGTGAGGATCTCGCGGCGGGGATCAGCGCCGAGGTCGCCCGCGAGGAGGCGGCGGCGAGCGCCCCCGCCGCCAAGAGCCAGGCGAGCGCCTCCGTCGCCAAGAGCCCGGGGGACCTGCTGAACGGGTGGGGGGCGGATCCGCTCCCCCTGTTCCCCCTCCAGCCGCCGCGCACCGGGCGTGAGCTGCTCGCCGACCATGTCACCGCGATGGTCTGCTGTGCCGCCGTCGACACGGCGGGCGCGGCCCCGGGGCTCGACTGGCTCGACGGGCCCGCCCTGCTGATCCGCGGCGAACGCTCCGCCGACCTCGGCACCCGCGTCCTCAGCCTCACGGAGGACGGCGACCCCGGCCCCCTCCGCACCTGGCTCGCCGGGGTGGGCGTCCGCCCGGAGAAGCCCGTACGCCTGGTGTGACCCGGTCGGCAGACCGGTCCTGGCGCGCGCGACCAGGAGCCGCCGCCCGGAGCCGCCGTCCCTCCCCTGACCCGCCGTCCGCGCCCTGAACCACCGGGAGCCACCCGTCTCCGCCGCCCCCGCCCGGAGCCGCCGGAGCAAGCCTCCCCAAAGCCTCCCGGGCCGGGCCCCGAAACCGCCCCCGCCCGCGAAGCCCCCCGGCCCCCCGCGTCCCACCCGCCCGGAGGATTCTGGTCCGACCCGCCCGGAGGGCCCCGCACGGAATCGCGCATATCCACAACATTTCGCGACGAAGGGTGACGGATCACATGCGTTATGTGATGTGCTGGACGCCGGCACCGGGCCGATCGGCGTATCAACGTTCGCCGGATCCGGGGGCATTGACGAGGGAGGGCGCATGGGGGCGGAGCAGATCCGGCGGTGGGAATCGGGCGCCCTCGCCCATGCGGTGTCGGACCCCTTCGGACAGGGGCCGCTGCCCTGGCTGAGGGACAGCGAGCGCTATATCGACGACACCGGGCAGGCCGTCGCCTGGTACGCCGACCCGGACTTCTACGCACGCAGCCGCAGCGCCCGTGGCCCCCGTACCGCCGACGACGTAGGACGGCAGATCAAGGGCTTCGCGTCCACGGGTGGCGTCGTTCACGGTGATGCGGTGCAGCCAGGTGGTGACGGCGGACTCGCCGCGGAAGGTGTGCGCGGCGCGGTAGGCGGAGACGAGGGCGTCCTGCACGGCGTCGGCGGCCTCCTCGACGACCTTCTTGCCGATGGCGTGCACCCCCTGGTCCACCAGCTCG
>NZ_JBSGUP010000570.1:0-5415 GCF_053607985.1 Streptomyces sp. NPDC055078 | reverse complement strand
ACGAAGGAGCGCTCGATGCAGATCCCCAGCGACGTCCTCACCGTCCTCACCGACCCCCGCACCGTCATCAGCGGCGACCGCGTACAGGTCCCCTTCGAGCTGGAGCCCGCGCTGTACAAGCGGATGAACAATATGCTCAAGGACATCGGCGGCCGGTGGGACGGCCGCAAGGCGGTCCGCGCCCACACCTTCCCCTTCCCGGTGGAGGAGTTCATGCGGGCCTGCCTGGCGGCCGGAGCCTGGCCCTCCCGGTTCGACCAGGGTTGGTACCCGACCCCGCCCGCGGTGGCCTTCGACATGCTGGAGCACGCCTCGATCCGGGTCGGCCACACGGTCCTGGAGCCCTCGGCCGGTACCGGCACGCTCGCCCAGCGGGTGGCCGACCAGATGGGCATCGTGGACTGCGTCGAGATCGACCCCCGCCGCGCCCACGTCCTGCGGGAACTCGGAGTCGCCCGCCAGGTCATCCAGGGCGACTTCCTCGACCTCGACCCGGCCGGCATCGATGAGCCGTACGACCGGATCCTCATGAACCCCCCGTTCAGCGACGCCATCAGCCACGTCCTGCACGCCCTGCGCTTCCTGCGGGACGGCGGAACCCTCATCGCGATCCTGCCGGAGTCGATCAACTGGCACAGCGACCGCAAGGCCGTGGAGTTCCGGCAGATGGTCACCGACGCCGAGGGCGACGTCATCCCCCTCCCCGACGACGCGTTCCTCTCGTCCGGGACTCCGACGCGCACCGTCCTCCTGCGCCTGGACGCCGAGCCCGGCGGCCCCCTCCGCACCCACGGCTGGCTCCAGCGCCAGCCCCTCCAGCTCGACCTGTTCGCCACGGCCTGAGCCCCCTCACCCCACCGAAACGAAAGGCACCACCGTGATCGAGACCCGCGTCTGCATTGACGACACGCTCGGCCCGTTCGACTGCAAGCTCGACCCGCACAACCGATGGAACGGCTGGCTCAGCCCGCACTTCCCGCTGGAGAGCGCCAAGAAGCTGGCCGACCAGACGCTCCGCCTGGCCGACGAGTACGGCTACGACAGCGTCGACACGATCCACGTGATCGAGGGTCAGGCCGACAGCCAGGAGACGGTCCACATCATCGAAGGCGGCCCGAGCCGGTACAGCGAGGAGCCCGAGGGCCTGGCGGTGGCCGTCCGCATCAACTGGCGGGCCCTGGAGCGGGGATCGGACGCGGCCACCTCCATCACCGACGCGACCCCCAAGGCACGCAAGGCCGCCCGTCGGCGCAAGGCCACCGGGCACGGCGCCCGCCGGGCGGTCGCCGTCCACATCCGGTGGATGTACCTGGACGAGGGCAGCGACACCGCAGCGAACGTCATCCGGCCCGACCGCGACGGCCTGTACGCCATCGGCGGCTGGGAATGGACCTGGCACTTCGCCTCCTGGTGGTGCGTCTGCGGGTACGGCCCGGACTGGCACGAGACGGAGTGCGAGAGCTGCGGCCTGAGCCGCGAGAAGGCGCTGCTCCTCGGCGAGACCGCCCGGAAGGTCGGCGAGGTCCTGCACCGGCTCGCCCCCGGCGCGACCGCCGTGCTCCTGAACTCCATGGACGGTGCCCCACATCGCCGCGGTGTTCGCCGGTGACACCGAGCTGGACACCGGCGACGGCGGGCCGTTCGACACCGAAACCCTCGGCGAGGCGGACGCGGTCCTCCGGGTCGAGCTGGACGGGAGCCAGACGGCGGGCGGCCTGCTGCGCTTCCCGGCGGACACCGCCTGACCCGCGGTTCCCTTGGCGATTCATTGACCAAATCCACCTGCATAACGAGGTTATCCAGGTGGGTTCGGTCAATGAAAGAGGACGGCACACCAACACACCAACACCCAGAACGGAACAGGCCGAATGCCCTACATCTCCACCACCACCCGCGCGCTGGCCGCCTCCAGCGGCACCCAGCCCTTCGCCCAGCGCCGCGCCAAGGCGTACAAGCACGACGGCACCGAGCTGTCGGTCATGGACTGGTTCTGCGGGGCCGGCGGGTCCACCCAGGGAGCGGACGCCGTCCCAAACGTCCGGGTCACCCGGGCGGCGAACCACTGGAAGCGGGCGATCGAGAGCCACGAGCGGAACTTCCCCGGCGTCGCCCACTACATCGGCGACATCCGCAAGGCCCCGGTCTGGGCCTGGCCGGTCGCAGACATCCACTGGGGCTCGCCGGAGTGCACCAAGTGGTCCATCGCCCAGGGCAAGAAGCGCTCGTTCGCCAAGGCCGTGCAGGGCGACCTCCTCGACCTCTACGCGGAGATGGAGGCGGAGAAGTTCCAGACCGAGGAGGAGCGCGACAACGGCCCCACCGAGGAGGAGGAGGCCAGCCGGGCCCTGATGGAAGAGATCCCGCTCTACCTGCGGGGCGTCATCGAGCGCGGCGGCCTGGTCAAGGCGGGGGTCGTAGAGAACGTGGTCGACGTCCGGCAGTGGTTCGAGTGGGACCGCTGGGTGGCCGAGTTCCACAAGCTCGGCTACAAGACCAAGCTGGTCGCGCTGAACTCGATGCACGCCGACCCGCGCAGCGTCCACCGCGCCCCGCAGTCCCGTGACCGCCTGTACTTCGTCTACTGGCACAAGAGCCTCGGCCGGAACCCGAACTTCGAGAAGTGGCTGGCCCCCTCGGCGTTCTGCACCAGCTGCGATGAGACCGTCAAGGCGCGGCAGATGTTCCGGCGGGCCGGCGTCGACATGGGCCGGTACAAGAGCCAGTACGACTACCGGTGCCCGAACACCAAGTGCGGCCACCAGATCGTGGAGCCCGAGACGCTCCCGGCGGCGGCGGCCATCGACTGGTCGATCGCGGGGGGCCGGATCGGCGACCGCAAGACGCCTCTGGCGGACAAGACGATGCGGCGCATCCAGGCCGGGCTGGACAAGTTCGCCCGCCCGATGATGGTGCCCACTGGCGGCACGTGGCGCGACGCGGCCAGTGACCTGCTGGACCCGATGCCGACCCGCACCACCCGCGAGAACGACGCGCTGGCGATCCCCCCACTCCTCGTCCCCTGCGACGGTCGCGAGGGCAAGAACGCCCGCTCGATCTACGGGCCGATGCAGACCCAGACGGGCAGGGCTGAGGCCGGACTCGCGTGGCTGCCGTTCATCACCGAGATCCGGGGCGGGAGCAGCGACGTCCGCGCCATCACCGACCCCCTCGCGACGGTCTGCGCCAGCGGCAACCATCACGGCCTGGCCGCCGTCCCGATGTCGGGGATGATGATGCGGAACAACGGGTCGACCGGCAACGGCGGGGAGCACTGCACCGACCTAGTCGAGGCGATGAGGACCCTCACCACCACCGGCCACCAGTCCCTCGTCACCTGGGAACCCTTCCTGGCCCCGTACTACGGCAACGGGACCCCGCGCCCGGTAAGCGACCCCGTCGGTACCCTCTCCACCCGCGACCGCTTCGCACTCGTCCAGGGCGAGCTGAACATCGAAGACGTCCTGTTCCGGATGCTCCAGCCGCACGAGATCCAGAGGGCGATGGCCTTCGCCAACGACTACGTGGTGCTCGGCTCGAAGCGGGATCAGGTGCGGCAGCTCGGCAACGCGGTCACCCCGCCCGCCGCGGAGATCCTGATCTGCCTGCTCTCGGAGTGCATCACCGGCGAGGAGATCAGCCGCTACGCCATGGCCGCCTGATTGACGACTTTATGACCAAATCTTCTTGGATATTAGAGTTACCCCAGAGAGATTTGGTCAATGAAGAAGGTGTAACACCAACCACCACCCCACCATCACGGAGCGCGCAATGAACCAGGCCACCCCCACCCCCAGCGAGATCATCGAAGCCCTCGCCCAGGCTCTCTACGGCACCCCTTCCAGCGAGGTCACCGACCCGGGCATGGTCGGCCGGTACCAGGCGGCGGCCGAAGAGATCGCCGCCAAGTCCCTCCACGGCAACGTGGTGGCCATCGCCGAGCACATCGCCCGCGCCGAGTACGACGCCGAGTTCGCCACCCTCAACGTCTTCGAGGTCGGCGACTGCTCCTTCACCGCCCGCGAGGTGGCCAAGCTCCTCAGCTAACCGCCCAGGCAGGGCGGCCGGTGACCCGGCCGCCCCCCTGAGCAGACAGCACGGGCCCGGCCCGGACCGTGCTGCCCGCCCAGGAACTCACCTGGCTCACCACTCGAAGGGACACCGCAATGAGCAACGACATCACCGGCCTCACCCCCGCCTGGCTGCACACCCCGACAGCCGCCAACCACCACGCCCTGGCCGTCCAGACGGACCGGATGACCGCGGTCCTCTCCCACGCCACCGAGGACGCCTACTTCAACGCCAAGCGCGCCCGCAGCATCCTCCTGCGCAACACCACGGAGTACGTCGCCCGCCTCATCCGGCAGGCCCTCCCCGAGGCGGCCGTCATCACCGTCGACACCGAGGAGAAGGAACTCCACGCGGTCCTCGACCGGAACGGCAAGACGATCTGGTACGCGCCCGCCACCCCGGCCAGCGAGCTGCACGACGGCCTGGTGGACGACATCAACGGCCTGCTCTCCGACGCAGTCCCCTTCGGCGGCCTCGTCGGAGCCGGCTGGAAGGTCGCCGACCAGGGCGAGCCGTACCGCACGGTGCTGCTCCCCACCGGCGACCTGACCGCGCGCGGCACGGCGGCCACCTCGTTCCCCACCCCGGAGGGCATGGCCACGGTGACCGCCGAGTTCGCCCCCGGCGGCACCCCGGCCTTCTGGCTCACCGGCCCGAACTCGACGTTCGCCCGCGAGGCCCGCGACCGGATCCGCGCGGCCATCGTGAACAGCGACCTGGAGTGGAAGCCGGGAACCCTCCGGATCGATGCCCACTGGACGGTCGTCCGTACCGGCTCCAGCTCCGACCTGACCCTGGCCTGCACCGCCCTCGCAGCGGCCGGCGCCATCGACCCGGCCGCACTGAACGGCGTGACCCTGATCGGCGAACTGGGCCTCGACGGCCGGGTCCGATCCGTCCGCGACGTCACCGACGCCGTCCGCACCGCCCAGGCCGCCGGATACCGGAAGTTCATCGTGGCCGCCGACGACTTCGACAAGGTCAGCCAGAACGAGGACATCACCCCGGTCGGCGCAAACTACCTCCCGGCGGCGCTGAGCTTCCTCGAGGAGATGCACGAGCCCACCACCACCGAGCCCGCTGCCCGGCCGCAGGGGACGCCGGGGGAGGACGCCGGACCGTGCGCCCAGTGCGACCGGCCGCTGATCTGGGACGGCACCGGCAAGCGCGTGAACGACGAGTGGGGCGAGTACCTGTGCCACGGCCCCCGCAAGGACGGCGGCAGCGCGGTCCACGCGCTGGCCAAGTAGCGGCAGCCAGCAGCGCTTCTACGGCCACCTCGGGCTCTCCTACGACCCCGACACCGAGGTCCATCATGTCCCGCACCCGGGCCACGCTCGCCTGCTG